>CANGHW010000002.1 GCA_947453695.1 Opitutia bacterium | reverse complement strand
CCCTTTGTTCTTTTTCGCGGCGTTGCCGGCGGGGGCACCCTCCTCGTCGGCGTCGGCGATCTGGCCGTTGCGGACGAGCTTCCAGCGGGCGTCACGGATGGCGCCGGAGGTGGGCGTGGTGTTGAGCACGATCACATCGTGCGGCGAGGGCGCGCCGGCGGTGAGGCAGGCGAGGATGTCGCGACCGTCGAGGGGGAGTTTCTGCGCGAGCGGGGCGCCGGCGAGGCCGAGGAGCGTCGGAAACCAGTCGACCATGTGCAGCGGGGCACGGACGCGGGAGCCGGCGGGGATGTGGCCGGGCCAGGTGGCGAACGCGGCGACGCGCACGCCGCCCTCATAAAGCGTGGCTTTGCCGGCGCGAAGGGGAGTGTTGTCGGTGACGACGCCTGGGCGGGGGCCGCCGTTGTCGCTGGAGAAGACGATGAGCGTGTCGTTGAGCATTTTTTCCGCTTCGAGGGTGGAGACGATCTGCCCGACGGCTCGGTCGAGTTCGATCAGCATGGCGGCGTAGGTGCGGCGTTGGCCGGTGAGGCCGGCGACAGCGGCGAGAGTTTCCTCGGGAGCTTGGTGCGGGGCGTGAACCGCATTGAAGGGGACATAGAGGAAAAGTGGCTTGGCGCGGTCGCGTTCGCGGATGAGCCGGGTGCTCTCGCGGGCGACAAGCTGGGTGGAGTAACCTTCGTCGTAGTTGGCGCGATCGTCGCGATGCCAATCGTGGCCGCCGTCGCGTTCATGGGTAAAGTAGTCGAGGGCGCCGTTGTAGTGGCCGTATTGGTGGATGAAGCCGCGAGAAGTCGGGAGATAAGCGCGCTCGAAATGGCCGAGATGCCATTTGCCGACGATGGCCGTCTCGTAGCCGGCGTCGCGGAGGGCGACGGGGAGCATGCGCTCCTCCAGCGAAAGTCCGTAGCGCGCGTAGGGACGAACAACGCCAACCTGGAGACCATAACGCAACGGATAGCGGCCGGTCATGAATGCGGCGCGCGTGGGTGAGCAGACGGGCTGCGCGTAGTGGGCATCGAGCGTGGCGCCGCGGGCGGCGAGGCGATCGAGATTGGGCGTGGGAATGTCTTTGCCGCCCCGGAAGCCGCAGTCGTTGTAACCGAGGTCGTCGGCGAGAATGAAAACGATATTGGGTTTCGGCGGAGTGGCGGCGGCGAAGAGCGATGTCGTGAACGTGGCGGCGAGTAGAAGCAGGGCGGGGAGGCGGGGGAACATGGGCAAAATTGGGGTTACGTTAACCTCAACGGTTCGCAGGCCGGGCGACGAGCGGGATTATTATGCGCGACCGGCGCGGGGCATTAAGCGATAAGATAACCGGTCGAGCGACACGAAGGCGTTTGCGGATTACGTGAAGGGCAGCGTGATAGGCGGATATGATGCAGGACCTGCTGTTGTTGCGCGACCTCGAGCCGCCGATGGGCGATTTGTTTACGAACGCCACGTTCGCGGCGGGAAGGGCGATTTGGGTTAAGCCGCTCGCGCAGGAAGCGGGAGTGCCGGACCGACGCATCGTGCACGCCCGGGTGTTGCGGCTGGCGGGGCGGGCGCGGCTGCACCGGCTCGGCGTGCGGAAGGGCCAGGGTTACCACAAATGCGGGAGCCGGCAGGACCTCGATTGGGTGACGGCGCTGCGGGTGATCGTGCTGAGCGGCGGCCGGTGGCGAGAGATTTTGTGCGAACCGAAGCTACGGAAACCGGCCGACGGCGAGACGCAGTGGTTTGAGCTCAATGGGGTGGAAGTGACGGCGGTGTCGATCGAGGTGCGCAAGTCGGGCATCGATGACGGGTGGACACCGTGGAACTTGATGATGTCGGCCTTCGTGCTCGAAGGAGAACTGGCGGACCCGTTGCCGCCGCGCTGCGAGCGATTGCTGGACGTCGCGCCGGTGGAACTGCGCGGATTGCCGCGCGGTGTGACGGCGTGGCACCGCGAAGGCGAGGTGCGCTACCGCACGCGGGATTTTGAAGTGGGCTTTCATCTCGGGCGGCCGGGCTTCTCGTTTCTCGGCTTGCACACGGAAGATCCGGCGAATGCTGGAGTGAACACGCTGAGCATCAAACCGGCGGTCAGCGCGCAAGGGCCGCGGTTACACGAAGCTGGCATGGCGCCGGTGATGGCGCCGGCGGTGCGCTTCGATGTGCGCGGCACGACGCGAGTGCGCGGGGCGACGGTATCGTATGATTTTACGGCGGGCCCGCAGCACTACCGGCTCTCTTGGCGCGTGACGCCGCGTGGCATCGAATTGCGCGTATCGCGTGAGGCCGAGCGGGACGTGCTGGCGTGGCACAGTGCGGCGTGGACCATCGGGCTGCGCAACAGCGTGTCGCCCTCGCACGCGCTGGGTCGTCTGCACGAAGACGGCGAGGCGGGTGCGCTGGCGTTGCCGATGCTGCTCAATCTGCCGCGCTTCGGCACTTGGGAGGTGGCTTCGCGCTCAAAGGACGTGTTTGCGCGCAGCGATTGTTTCCGGAGCCAAGACCTCAACACGCTGGAAATCAAAATTGGCGAGCAACGCACGGCGGAGGGACTCTACCGGCTGCCGCAGGGAAAATTTGTTGCGACGCTCACCCTGCGGCCGAAGGCGCCGCCGGCGGCGCTCAAGGCGAGTGCACCCGCGGTGGCGAAGCGGGCGTTGGCGCGGACGTATTTCACGGCGCTGACGTATCGCGCGGACACCGGGACGCTGAGCAATAACGGCGCTTCGATGCACTGCCCCATCTGCCTCGACACGTGGTCGTCGGTCACGCTGCCAATGGGCAACGTGGTGCCGGGATTCGCGGCGACGGAGTTGTTGCGGACTTCGCTGGAGCGTTGGTTAACGGGCGGGCCGGGCTATGCGGCGGGGCGCCTCATCCAAGACGGCGTGGCGCACGATGCGGCCGACGAGTATCTCATGACGGACACGGCGGGTCTGCGCGGGCTGGGGGACTATTTGCGTTACGTGGCCGACCGCGCGTGGTTCGCGAAATACCGCGCGTCGATCATGCAGCGTATTGCGGCGGTGCGGCAGCGCGACCTCGATGGCGACGGGCTGATTGAGAGCCCGTATCGCACGGGTATTAGTGGCACGGGGCAGTGGAGCACCTGCTGGTTCGACGTGGTGTCGTTTGGGTGGAAGGACGCGTTGGCCAACGCGATTCTCCACGGTGCGTTGCGCGAGCTGGCGGCGGCGCTGCGGAAGTTCTGCGCGGCCAAACCGGCGGTGGAACTCGAGCTCTGGGCGGACGCGTTGCGGGCGAGCTACCGACCGGCGTTTTGGAATGAAGCGACGGGGTGGTTTGCCGGTTGGCGCTGCAAGGCCGATGCGCTGCACGACTATGCGTTCTTGCCGGTCAACGGCGCAGCAGTGACGGCGGGGCTCGTGGAGCGTGAGGAGGCGCGGGGGCTGTTGCGACGACTGCTCGCCGAGGCGAAGCGCGTGGGGATGCCCGATGCGGCGTTCGGTTTACCGGGCAATCTTCGGCATATCCCGGATGCCGACATGTCGGATATCATCCAAGGCTACCCGCTCGGCTACTACCAAAACGGCGGGCGCACGCATGCGCAGACGCGGCACTTCGTGATGGCACTCTACCACGCGGGGCTGACGCGCGAGGCGGATCAATTGCTGAAGCGGCTATGCGTGGGCTTCGCGGAGGCGCGCGTCTTCGGCGGTAACCAAAGCGGCGTGGACTGGCGTTACTGGGACGACCGCCCCTGTGGTTACGAAGGACTGTTGACCGACCAGTTTGGCGTGCTGGAGGCGATCTTCTGGCGTTGGGGCAAGCCGCGTTGAGCATGCCGGTGGAGTGATCAATGCAGGTGCAGGCGAAGGCGCGTGTGACCGGAGGATTGCCGCCTGCGTGCATGAGCGTTTGGGTGCGGCCATGAAACCACCCCGTTTTCATGTTTCGCTGGCGTTACTTTGGCTTTCGCTGGCTGCCATCGTGCAGGCGGCGGCACCGGCACGGCCCAACGTGCTCTTCCTGTTGATCGACGACATGGGCTACGCCGACCTCTCGTGCTACGGCAACACGGCGGTGAAGACGGCGAACATCGACCGGCTCGCGCAAGAGGGTATCCGTTTCACGCAGTATTACGTGGCTTCGCCGATTTGCTCGCCCTCGCGCACGGCGGCGATGACCGGGCAATTTCCCGCGCGGTGGAAAATGAATTCTTTCCTCGCGAACCGGCAGATGAACGAGCGGCGGGGTATCGCGCAGTGGCTCGACCCGCAGGCTCCGTCGCTCGCGCGGGAGTTGCAGCGCGCGGGCTACGCGACCGGGCATTTCGGAAAATGGCACATGGGCGGGCAGCGTGACGTGGGCGATGCGCCGCTCATTACCGAGTATGGTTACGACGCGACGCTCACGCAGTTCGAGGGACTGGGGGATCGCATCTTGTCACTCAACGATGCGTTTGATGGGCAGCCCGCGAAAAAATACTCGCTCGGCAGCGACACGCTTGGGCGCGGCAACATTACGTGGCTTGACCGCTCGAAGGTGACGGCGGCGTTTGCGACGCGGGCGCTCGACTTCATCAAGGCGGCTGAACAGAGCGGAAAACCGTTCTACGTGAATCTGTGGCCGGACGACGTGCACTCGCCGTTCTTCCCGCCGAAGGCGCTGCGGGGTGACGGGGCAAAGCGCACGCTCTATCATGCGGTCGTGCAGGCGATGGACGACCAATTGGGCCAACTCTTCGACTACGTGCGTGCGAGTCCCACTTTGCGCGATAACACGATCATCATTGTCGCCAGTGATAATGGCCCGGAGCCGGGCGCGGGCTCGGCGGGCGTGTTTCGCGGGAGCAAGGGCGCGCTCTACGAGGGCGGTGTGCGCGAGCCGTTCATCGTGTGGGCACCGGGCCTGATGGCGGCGGCAGCGCGCGGGACGACGAATGAGACGAGTGTGTTGTCGGCGGTGGATTTACTGCCGTCGGTGCTGAAGCTGGCGGGCGTGACAGCCACGGAATCCGTGGAGGCGGTCGCCAAATCGGATGGCGAAGATATGAGTGCGCTGTGGTTGGGCCGGGCGGCGGTGAAGAAAGCCGCGCGCACGAAGCCGCTGTTTTGGGTGCGTCCGCCCGACCGCCCGGGCTTGCCGCGCGACCGGTTGCCGGACTTCGCGATGCGCGAGGGTGAGTGGAAATTTCTGATGCGCGCCGACGGCTCAGCCCCGCAGCTCTACGATCTCGCGCAAGATCCGGGCGAAGCGAACAACCTCGCGGCGCGGGAGTCGGTGCGCGTGGAGCGTATGCGGGCGGCGGTGCAGGCGTGGCGTGCGACGCTGCCGCCTGTGACGCTACTCGACAACGAAGGCACCGTCGCGGCGAAGAAGGGACAGTAACATCGGGGAGTAGCGCGGGGCAACAGCCTCCGGACCGGTCGAACGATGAAAGGAGGTCCCGGCTTGCGGTTCGCGAGACGTTGCGAATGGTCGGCGGACTGTGATTTCCCCGTCCCTTTCCCGCTCACCCCGGCGCGTGACGCGCCGTCTCGTTGTTTCCACTGTGCTCGCATTCCTTGGCCTCGCAATGGCCGCGGGCGAGGTCCGGGCTGCACAGGCTGAGAATGTGTCCAATGAACTCGAGATCAAGAAGTGGTCGGGTGCGATCAATGTGCCCGACCCGGTCTCGGTGGCGGTCGATCCACAGGGACGTGTTTATGTGACGTCCACCACCCGCCGCAAAGTCGCGGACCTTGATATCCGCGAGCATATGGTGTGGGTGCCAAACGACGTGGGGCTCACGAGTGTCGCGGAAAAATCCGCGTTTCTGAAAGAGGCGCTCGCCCCGGGGAAACTGCGTCAGCCGCGTGGCGGGTTGGCGGACCACAACAAGGATGGATCGATCGACTGGAAGGATCTCACCGTGCAGTCCGAGCGTATCTACCAACTACGGGATACTGACGGCGATGGCGTGGCGGATAAGATGACCGTCTTTGCGGAAGGATTTAACACCGAGGTCACCGGCATTGCGGCGGGAGTGATGTATCACGATGGCTGGGTTTACGCGACGATCGCGCCCGACCTGTGGCGCTTCAAGGACACGGACGACGACGGCGTGGCGGACATCCGTGAAGTCGTGGCGCACGGCTTCGGCATCCACCTCGCGTATGCGGGCCACGACATGCACGGTCTGAGTGTAGGGCCCGATGGACGGATCTATTGGAGTATCGGCGACAAAGGCGTGAATGTGGTCTCCAAGGAAGGGAAGAACTGGGTCTATGCCAACGAAGGCTGCGTGTTGCGCGTAGAGCCCGACGGCACGGGCTTCGAAGTTTACGCGCACGGCGTGCGAAATCCCCAAGAGCCGGCGTTTAATGATTTTGGTGACCTGATCGCGGTCGACAACGACGCCGACATGAAGGGCGAACGGGAGCGCTTCATCCACATCATCGAGCAGAGCGACAGCGGTTGGAGGAATAATTTTCAATACATGGGCGAAGCGAGCCCGTGGATGCGCGAAGGGATCTGGCGGCCGAAGTTCGCCGGGCAACCGGCGTATTTCCTCGCGCCGCTCCTGAGCTACTCGGATGGACCAGCGGGCTTCCGCTACGAGCCGGGCACCGCGTTGAGTCCGACCCAGCGGGGGCTGTTTTTGTTGAACGAGTTTCCCTCGGGCAAGATGCGCGGATTCCGCGCCGAGCGCGATGGGGCGACCTTCAAGATGGCCGATGCGCGGGTGCTCAACACCGGGATCATGGGCATCGGCCTCTCCTGGCATCCCGATGGTTCGCTGTTTCTCGCCGATTGGATCGGCGGTTACCCGCTCGATGGCCTCGGTGCCGTGTGGCGGGCCGATGTGCGTGGTGCCGCTGGGCGCCCGGAGCGCGTCGAAACCCACGCGTTGCTGAAGGCGGGATTCGCCAAGACGGGGGAAGGCGAACTGGTCAAACTGCTCGCTCATGCCGACCAGCGTGTGCGCCAAGGGGCACAACTGGAACTCGCCAAGCGCGGCCGGTCAGCCGAATTCCTTGCTGTTGCCAATAATCCGTCGGCTCCGCAGCTCGCCCGCATCCACGCACTGTGGGGCTATGGTCAACTGTTGCGCCGCGGGGCGGCCGATGCGGCGAAGATCGCCGCGCGTTTGAGCGATACCGACAGCGAGATTCGGGCTCAGACCGTGAAGATGCTCGGTGATGCGCCGAAGGCGGTGAAGGACCTTACGCCTGCGCTCATTCCGCTCGTGGCCGATGCCGAGCCGCGGGTCCGGCTGCAGGCCGCGATTGCCCTGGGGAAACTCGGGGTGCCGGGTGCGTTGGATGCCTTGATTACACTCGCCGCGAAAGATGGCGAGGACTCAGCACTGCGCCACGCGGCGGTCACCGGCCTCGCGGGCTGTGCTACGCCGACGCAACTCGCGGCGCTCAAGTCGCACCCAGCCAAGTTTGTTCGACTGGCGGCTTTGGTAGCCCTGCGTCGGCAGGCGGCGCCGGCGGCTAGCGAATATCTTACGGATGCCGATCCGGCGGTGGTCGAGGAGGCGGCGCGCGCCGTCCACGATGACCTCTCAATTCCGGCCGCGCTTCCTGCGCTCGCTGCCTTGGCCGACTCGTCGGTGGAACGGAGCGAGCCCACGACAAGGCGCGTCCTGAACGCCAACCTTCGCCTCGGCACGCCCGCAGCGGCCGGGCGGCTCCTAGCCTTTGCCCTCGATACGAAACGTCCGCGTGAGATGCGCCTCGAAGCCCTTACCTCGCTCAGGGTGTGGAATCAGCCGCCACCTCTCGACCGCGTGGACGGGCGCGCCCGGAAATTCAGTCCGGCGCCCGTGCGCGATATTCTCGAGCCCAAGCTTCCTGCACTACTCGCCATCGAAGATCCGGCGCTGAAGACCCTCGCGATTGAGATCATGATCGTGCACGCGCTCAAAGCCGGTGCTGAGCAGATCGCCGCAATCGTCAACGACGCGAAAGCCGCCGCGCCACTCAGGGCGCAATCGCTCCGTCTGCTCGCTGGCGACCATCGGGGCAGCCCGGTTTGGGCGGCGACGCTCGACCGCGCATTGGCACCGGAGTCGCCGGCCGCGCTGCACATGGCGGCGCTGGCGGCGCTCCTCCCGGATCGGGCCGAGCGCCT
The DNA here is from genome assembly GCA_947453695.1 of Opitutia bacterium. Classification (GTDB taxonomy): domain Bacteria; phylum Verrucomicrobiota; class Verrucomicrobiia; order Opitutales; family Opitutaceae; genus GAS368. Next base: position 125,211 of record CANGHW010000002.1, on the reverse strand, counting down.
AGCCCAAGAAACCCAGGCGGTTTTGGCTTCCCGGAGCGTGCCGGAAAAACAGCACGCACTCGCCCAGTTGGCGCTCGCCGCTCATCCCGCGGCCGACGCGGTGCTCGACGCGCAAGCGGCGGCGCTGATCAGCGGCGCGTGCCCCCCGGCGCTCCAACTCGATGTGATTGAGGCGTTGGGCGCGCGAGCCCCGGCCAATCCAGCGCTCGCAGCCCGGGCCAAGTCCATCGCGGCTTTGCCGGCGCTCGCCTCCCGCACCGAACTCCTGGAAGGCGGGAGTGTCACGGCTGGCCAGGATATCGTGGCAAATCACCTGAATGCCAACTGCCTCGCCTGCCACTCCGTCACAGCGGGCGGCAGCGAGGTTGGTCCAAATCTGCGCACGGTGGGCGCGCAAAATTCCCGCGCCTATCTCCTCGAGTCGCTGCTCGATCCCGCGGCGAAGATCGCACCCGGTTTCGGTCTGGTGGGGGTGACGCTCAAGGATGGCACGCAGCTCACCGGCACGCTGGCGAGCGAGACGCCGCAGGCGGTGACGGTGCGTCTGCTGGACGGCACCCGCAAGGCGGTGCCCCGCGGCGAGATTGCTAATCAGACTCCGCCGGTCTCGATCATGCCGCCGATGGGGGCGATTTTGCAGCCGCGGGAGATCCGCGATGTCGTCGCTTACCTAAGTAGCCTCAAGGGAGGACGCAACCGGGAGCCAGCGCCGGAGCATTGAGCCCTCGGGTGCAACGGGGTCTCGGCGAGGCCGTTCCGCTGCGGGCTTGACCGAAGCGGGACGGCAGTGAAGCTCACCCCCACGCCAATGCGGGCGTAGTTTAGTGGTAAAACTCCAGTTTTCCAAACTGGTCTCGAGGGTTCGATTCCCTCCGCCCGCTCCAAATTTCACCGCAGGATCCTGCGGTTTTCTGTTTTTAGCCGAGAAGATCCACGGCGGCGATGTGCGTAGATCACCCCATGGCGGAGTTGGTGCGTCGTGCACTACGCTGCAGGCCTGATCCGATTGAATCAGTATTCTTGGCGGTGCCACGCATCCTTCACTTCCTGCGTTCGGTTTTGCGCCCGCGTGGCCGCGGCACCGATTAAGCTCTAGTGGGTAGAATGTTCCCATCGCCTGTGCTCGCTTCACCTCGCTTCGATCTCACGGTGCGGGTGGGCTGCAGCCTAGTCTATGAGGTCACCGGCACGGCGTCGCTCCTGCTCAATGCTCAGCCGAGACCCAACCGAGCCCACGCAGTCGTCTTCGAGTCTCTCTCGCTGGGGCACGACCTGCGCACGGATCGCTTCACCGACGCTCATGGCAATGCGGTCTGCCGGGTGCATCTGGCCCGGGGCACGAACTCCATCCGGCACGATGCGATCGTCGCCGCCTCTTCATTGGTCGATAACGCCGATTTACCCCCGGTCACGCCCGAAACTCCCGGGGAGCTTCCCCCCGAACTGCTGCGCTACACGCTGCCGAGCCGCTACTGCGATTCGGACAAACTCACGAATTTCGCGTGGGAGAAGTTTGGCCAGGTAGAGCACGGTCTGCCGCGAGTGACGGCGATCAGTCGCTGGCTGCACGAGAATATCGAGTATCGCTATATGTCCGGCCGAGCCGATTTTTCGGCCTGGGATATACTGCAGCGCGGTTATGGCGTTTGCCGCGATTTTGCCCATCTCGCGATCGCGCTCAACCGCACGTTTAATCTCCCGGCCCGTTATGTCACCGGGCACCTGCCTGACATCGGATTCCCCGACCCGGAAAATCACATGGATTTTCATGCCTACGCAGAGGTGTATGTCGGCGGACATTGGTTCACCACTGACGCACGGTTTCACGTGCCGCGCATTGGTCGCATCAAGGTTTCCTGTGGCCACGACGCCGTGGACGGCGCCTTTTCGACTATCTTCGGGGGTGCGGCGCTCACCTATTTTCAGGTCTGGGCCTATCAAGTCCCACGCGGCACCGTGGGTGTCGGCGATCCACTCGACTTCTCCCGCCGCCTCGACAACCGCTGGACCGTGCAAACCGAATCACCGTGGTGAACTGTGTGGTGGGCTCAGGGCCAGACAAGGTTGAGGAGCCGGCGCACGCGATGCAGCGATACGCGCACCCTCCCATAGCGGCGCCAAAAATGTCGGTTGGTGGGGTCGTCGTGGAACGCGACGGCTTCGCCGGAAAAGTCCTGGCGACGTGTCATCTGGCCCACGCAGGACACAAAGTCGCGATCGGCTGAAAATGCCGCTGTAAACATAAACGGTTTCACGAGGCGCGCATGGGGGTGGAGTGACCGTCTCAGCATTTCCGCGGGATACTGAGCGGCCTCGATGGCGAAATGACGGCAAAAGCGGACGGCAAAAGAATCTGAATTTCCGGCGGCGGATTGACCGGGTGCAGGCTCGGTCGGTTTCATGGTGGGGGAGCGGAAATGGCCCCGGGTGACTCTAGGCCGAGATTTGTAGAAGCGCGGAGGTAGTTCGCTGGGGTTCGAACCACGCACTGGGCTGCGCGCCGGCGCCAAACTCGGGACAGCAGGACGCCAATAGCACGCGCAGGCTCTCGCGTGCCCGGGCAATCCGGCTCTTGACGGTGCCGGTATTGATACCCAGCTGCATGCCGATCTCGCGATAGGAGAGCTGGCGGGCATTGCGCAGCAGCAGAATTTCACGTTGCGGCGGACTGAGGCGGGGCATGCATGTCGCGACGAGTTCGGAAAACTCCCGCTGAAGTGCTGTATGCGCGGGGCCGGCCTGGTCGTCGGCGAGGTGTTCGGCGAAACTGACCGGATTCGTGGCGCTGCAGGCGCTATCGAGCGAGAGGGTGGAGTTGCGGCCGCGGCGGAAAAAATACCAGTAGCGGTTACGGGCCCGATTCAGGGCGATCCGATGGAGCCACGTGGCGAGTGAGCAGTCCCCGCGAAACAGCGGGAGAGCGCGATGCGCCCGGATGAACGCATCCTGCACGATCTCTTCGGCGTCGGCGTGATTGCGGAGCACGCCCAGTGCGACGGTGTGTAGACGCGCACGGTAGCGATCCATGATCTCGACGAAGGCTGGTTCGTCGCCGCCGAGGAAACGCTGCACGAGCCCGGCGTCGTGCCGCGTCGCGTCTTTGGCTGCCGAGCGCCGCTCCAATTGGGCCGTCGACAGAGGAACGGAAATAGTAAGCATGCCCCAGCCTAACGGGTGGTCCGGGCTGCAACCATGGGGTGTTATGCTATCGGCCGGACTCCGTTCGAAGTTGGGTAGGTTAGTGCCCCATATCTGACGACCGGCGAAGCGGATATTCTGCCTCCACACTCATGAAAACCCATACCATCTCCGCTTTACTTCTTCTCGTGGCTTTGCCCGTCGCAGCTTCGGCCTCTTCGGCCACCGATCGCAAGATCGAGGCCGCAGCTGAAGCCTCTTACAACTACCGCACGGTGCTGGAGGACCACGTGAAGGTGAAGGCCTCAGACGGCATTGTGACGCTCACGGGGAGTGTCGAGGACAAGGATGATCGCTCCCTCGCGGCCGACACTGTCGAAAATCTTCCCGGCGTCTTGGGCGTAAAGAACGAGATCACCATCAAGCCGACCCACACCGAGAGTTCCGATGCATGGATGGCGCTCAAAGTCCGCAGTCGCCTGCTGGTGAAGGGACACGTGAGCGCCGCGACCACCAAGGTAAGCGTCGAGCGCAGTATTGTGACGCTTGATGGCACGGCCGAAAATGTCGCGCAAAAGGAACTCACCGAAGTCTACGCCAAGGAAATCGCGGGCGTGAAATCGGTCCGCAATAATCTGGTGGTTCTGGGCCAACCGGCCGCGGAGACGCTGGGCGAAACGATCGACGATGCCTCCATCACGACGCAGGTAAAATATGCCCTCCTCAGCCACAAAGCCACGAGTGCACTAAAGACGAAGGTCACCACCAACGATGGTGTGATCGTGATCTCGGGCGAGGCGGCGTCTGAAGCCGAAATCGCCCTGGTTACGAAACTCGCGCAAGACGTGCGCGGGACGAAGTCCGTGAACAACGCGATGACGGTCAGGAACTGAGTCCGGCCATGCACCCCAAAATCAAATTCGCGCCGGCGGCCAGCGGGGCGGCGGTCCACTCGGTCAAACCGTTGATCCTTCATGACGTCACCAACCGGAATGCCCCGGCCAACGCTGCCTCCCGCCGCCGGCTGATTCCGGTCGAGCCGGCCTCCGGCAATGCGAATCACGCCCGACATCACGTCGCCCGTTCGGCCCAGGCCTGAGCCCACTCACTACCATGAAAACCAATATCGGTCTCAACGATGAAACCCGCCTCCAAGTGGGCGAAATCCTCAGTCTCCTCCTCGCCGACGAATACGTGCTCTACGCCACGACTCGTGACTATCACTGGAACGTCACGGGTCCAGAGTTTCGCAGCCTGCACCTGCAGTTTGAAGAGCAATACGGGCAGATTGCCCAATGGCTCGATGATATCGCCGAGCGCTCCCGGGCGATCGGCAGCGGAGCCCGGGGGAATTGGGCGGATCTCACCAAGGCGGCGCGCTGTTCCGCCGATCCTGGCATCGGCTTGCCGGCCGAGCACATGCTGGCCGAGCTGCTGGCCCTGCATGAGGAAATGATCGTGCAACTGCGCACCGACGCCGAAGCGTGCCTGACGCGTTATCACGACGCGGGCACTGCCGACTTCCTCACCGGACTAATGGCCCGGCATGAGAAGGCGGCCTGGATGCTCCGCGCTCAGCTGGAAACGGAAGAGGAAGAAGCATCGTAACCGCCCAAGTAGCCACCGCACCCATCCCCCTATGAATCGAACACTCTCTTTTGCCCTGCTCGTCGTTGGCATTATTCTCATCGTCTACGGCCTTGCTGCCTCCGACTCCCTCGGCTCGGGCCTGTCGCGCTTTTTCACCGGAGCGCCGACGGACAAAACGATCTGGCTGCTCATCGGCGGCACGATCACGTCGATCGTGGGCGGTATTGGTCTCATCAGCGGCGCGCGCGTGCCTTGATCCGCTCTGACCGTGCATAGCTACACTGTCATTTTTCTCCTGATCGCACTCATCGCGGGCGTGCTCGGCTTCGGAGTCGTCGCCGGCGCGGCCGCCATTATCGCGAAGGCGTGCTTCGTGATATTCCTCGTCTGCTTCATCACCGCTCTATTCCGCGGCTTCTCGCTCCGCTAGGCGACACTCAATTTGCCCTATGAAAACTAACTCAGAATCCACCGCTCAAACGCCGCAAGATCTGCTAACAGATCTTCGCACCCTTGTCGCCGAGGCCGAAAAAATGCTCGGCGACTCGATGACCGAACACTCAGAAGACGCCGTCAGTGCGTTGCGTGTGCGTTTCGACGCCGCGCAGGAGCGTCTGGGTGTGCTTTACGCCGGAACCCGCCAAAAAGTAATCGCGGGTGCGAAGTGCACGGATGAGGCCATCCGCGCGAATCCTTATCAAACCATGGCGATCGCGGCAGGCGCCGGACTGCTCGTGGGCGTGCTCCTGGGGCGTCGTAGCAAGTAGACTCGCCATGGCCCCGGCACCGTCAGCTCCTGCGGGCTTCCTCGGCTCGTTACGCACTTTGGGCGACGGCCTGTTGGGTTCCGTGCAGGACCGCCTGGAGCTCTTGGCGGTCGAGCTGCAGGAAGAGAAATTCCGCCTGATTCAGACCTTTATCTGGATCAGCGCGGCCATCTTCACGGGGATAATGACGCTGGCGTTTGCCAGCCTCACCCTGGTCTACCTCTTTTGGTCGAGCGCTCGTCTCATGGTATTGGGAGGTCTGACATGCGCCTATCTCGGAGGATTTGTGGCGATCGTTTGGGGCTTTCGTCGATTCATCGCGAAACAGCCCAGGCCCTTTGCCGTTTCACGACAGGAACTCACGGAGGATCGTGCATGTATCCGCAAGATGAGCTGAAGCGCCTGGCGCTCTACAAAGCAGAGCTGGTTCAAAGAATTGGCCTGCGGCGTGCGGCGTGCGTAGCAGCGGCGGCGCACTTGGCCAAACCGTTGTCCTGGCTCGACCGGGCGCAGGCCTTTTGGCGGAGTTTCTCCTCGCTGACGCGCTTGGCTGCGCTGCCGCTCGGACTTCTGGTCCAACGCACGCTGTTTCCACGCGTGCGGGTGATCGGAATACTGCTGCGCTGGGCGCCGCCCCTCGTCGCCCTGTTGCGTGGATGGTGGGCGCGCACAACCCCCTAAAGTCAGGAGCAGGCCAGTTCCCTGCTGGGTAGACAGACAAAAGGCGCGAGATCCGTTGAACGGACCTCGCGCCTTTCTTATTGAGATCGCGCGATTATTTGCCCGAGGCGGGTCGACCGACGGTGATCTGGTTGTCGACGAGTTCGAGCCGCGAAGCGCTGATCGCAATGGCTTCGATGTGATTCTTATCCTGCTCGGTGGTCACCCAGCCGCGCAGCGTGACGCGACCATCGTTGGTGCCGACCTCGACATTTCGGGCGCTTATTTTCGCCGCGCGGATGCCGCGATTGATGAGAATCGTGCGATCGATATCCCGATAGCTGTTGCCCTGCACCAGCGCGACGTGCGTGCGGGGACCTTTGTAGGATTCCTCCTCGGAGTAGGAGTCATTGCCGAAGGCCGCCTCCGTGAAGACGTAGCGTGGCTCTTCCGCGAATTCGATTTTGGTGTCATCGAGCAGCAGGCCGTTGCGCGCGTCATTGAAATTGAGGGCGGTGGCGGGGATCACGCTTTTCGTCTGAAAGTTGCCGGGCGCCAGAACGATGACGGTGACGATTCGTCCGCGCGGAATATCGAGCGTCATCGACCAGACCTTGCCCAGTTTCTCGTGCTGCAGATTTCCGACGGAGAGATCGATGATCTTGCTGGAGCGTTCGACGTAGCCGAGCGACACCTTGGGGCGTTCGTCGGTGGCGGACGGGGTCGCGCCGACCTCAAGGAAATAGGGTTCCTGCCCAAAGAGGTGATAGGAAGCTGCCACGCTTTCGCTCCGACCAGCGTCGGCCCACTGGGAAAGGTCGACCGCCGGGGCAGATTTGAAGACTTCGGTCGAGACGTTGAGTCGATAAACGCGATTGAGCAGATCAGGCAAAAAGGCTCCGGGTGGCACAGCCACTACCTTACGGTCCACGTTCAGGGTTGAATCCGAGACGACCAGGACTTGAACGATGCGTCCATTGACCAGGTCAATGGCGAGATCCTTGATGCGCCCGAGCGGTTCGTCCTGAAAGTTTTGCACCTGAATGCGAGTAAACTCGTGGATAGGTTTTTCGGCGCCGACGGGAGGACGGGGGGCTTCAGCCCGGACGCGAGGAGTGAGGGAGGCGATGGCGGCGAAAATGGCGCAGACCAGTAGAGGGAATTTGAGTGACATGGTGATTGGATCGGTTCGCAGACGCCCACGGCGTTGCTTGCGATTAGACTAGTCGAGGACCGGCGCCGCAGCCATGGGGTCAAACCCACCTGAACGGGGAGTCTGGGTAAGTATTTATCACCGGATTTTTACGCGGTAGTCTCCGAAAAGGGGGTTGCGAGTGAGGGCGCGCTGTATTTTCCTCCCGCCCATGGCTTTGATCTCTTCAGCGTCTTCCGGGCAATCCCAGCCCGCGCGTCTCGACCCCGGACAAAAGAAAGGTGCCAACGTTAAAGCGGCGCAGGCCCTCGCCAAGCAGAAGGCCCTCGAGAAAAAGGCCAAGACCTACAAGTTGCCCATGGGCGAGCTTGCGCTCTTCACCCAGCAGATTGCCTCGCTCCTCGCCGCCGGTCTCCCGCTCGTGCAATGTCTCGAGGCGCTGCAGGATCAAACGGAAGATCCGTGCTTCCGCATCGTGATTCGCGATGTCCGCTCCGATATTTCCCAAGGCAACTCCTTTTCGTCGGCGGTCCGCAAGTTCCCTAACTCGTTCAACACTCTCTTCGTCTCGATGGTCGAGGCCGGTGAGGCGAGCGGTGGTCTCGCCGAGATTTTGGCCAAGGTCGCCGGCTACTTCGAGTCGACCGTCAAGCTGACCAAGAAGGTCAAATCCGCGATGACCTACCCGATCGCGGTCATCGGTCTCGCCGTGGCCCTCGTCAACGTGCTTCTGATCTTCGTAATCCCGGTCTTCGCCTCGATGTTCAAAGACTTCGGCGCGAAGCTGCCTGCGCCCACGCAATTCCTGATCGATCTCTCCGATTTCATGAAGGCCTATTGGTGGGCCATCGGTCTCGGCTGCTACGCCATCTATTGGGGTGTTGGCAAATTCGTCGCCACGCCCAACGGCCGCCGCACCAAGGACAACTTCCTCGTGCGGGCGCCGATCTTCGGCAATCTGATCCACAAGATCGCGCTCTCCCGTTTCTGCCGCACCTACGCGACACTCATCCGTTCAGGCGTGCCGATTCTGCGCACGCTCGAAATCGTTTCGGCTGCGTCCGGCAAGTGCCAGATCGAGGACGCCTGCGAAGAGATTGCGAAGCACGTTTCGCAGGGCGGACAGGTCTCCGAGGTCCTCGCGGCTAATGAGTTCTTCCCTCCCATGATGAAGCACATGGTGAAGGCCGGTGAGTCCACGGGTAACGTCGACGGTATGATGAACAAGATCGCCGATTTTTACGACGTGGAGTGCGAAGCGACGGTCTCGGCCCTCACCTCGCTGATTGAGCCGATGCTCATCGTCTTCCTCGGCGTGGTCGTCGGCGGCATCGTCATGGCGATGTTCCTCCCGATCTTCCAACTCGGTGCCGTCGCGGGCGGTCTGTAACCGGATGGTGCACACCCCGGTTTGACAACGTGCGACGTTCCCCGGAACGTCGCCTTCTTTTCGTCCTCCGCCCATGCCTTCCGTCCTCATCGTCGACGACCTCGTGTCCATTCACGAGATGCTCGATGCCGTTATTCAACCCACCGGCTTCGCGACCTCGTTCGCCACGGACGGAGAAAAGGGACTGGCGCGCTATAAGGCTGACAAGTTCGACCTCGTGCTGGCGGACATCGACATGAAGCCGATGGACGGCATCACGCTCCTCAAGCAGCTCAAGCAATACGATCCCTCCGCGGTGGTCATCATCATGACCGCCTACGCCTCGACGGAGAGTGCGGTGCAGGCGCTGAAATACGGCGCCTTCGACTACCTGCAGAAACCTTTTCGGGTCGATGAGCTCATCGCGACACTGCGTCGCGGACTAGAGTTTCGACAATTCCAAGCCGAGCGGGCGGCGAGTGGTCCCGCGGCCGGGGCGAAGACCTCCGACATCGAGAGCCGCCTCATCGGCAAGAGTGCGCGCCTCGGTAAACTGATTCAGCAGATCAAGAAACTCGCCACGGTGCGCTCGCCGGTCCTGCTCATCGGTGAACCCGGCACGGGCCGCACGGCGGTAGCCGAGATTTTGCACGCGGCGAGTGGCGGTCCCGAGTCGGCCTTGGTCCGCATCGACTGTGCGCTCAGCACCGAGGCGGCCTTCCGCGATGGACTGATCGGCCAAAACGGCGAAGGCGGGGCGTGGGTGAAGCAGGCCAAGGGCGGCACGCTCTACCTGCAGCAACTCCAGTCGCTCACGCTGCCGATCCAGAAGGAGCTCGTTAGCGTTCTACGCAACACGGCGCACGGCTTCCGCCTCGTTTGCACGACGTCCGTCGATCTCGAAGCGCTCGTCGACGAAGGGAAGTTTCACGACGAATTGTTTTATCGGGTGGCTTCGCTGCCGGTGCAGCTCCCGCCCCTGCGCGACCGGGCCGAGGATATTCCGCTCTTGGTCAAACATTACGCGGCACAGGCCACGAATCCGCTCTTTGACGCGAAGCTGATCGAGTTCACGGCGGATGCCCTGGCCGTAATGGGCGCCTACCACTGGCCGGGCAATCTGACCGAGTTGGTGCAAGTGGTCTCGAAAATCGCCGCCACCACGGAGACGCGCATGGTGACCTCGACGCAGCTCCCCATGCGGCTGCGCGACCTCAAGCATTGGCCGACGCTGGCGGAGTATCTTTTGGGGCAGGAAAAGCAGTATATCGACCACGTGCTGGTGACCTGCAAAGGCGACAAGACCGCCGCGGCGAAGGTGCTGGGCGTCGAAGTCGGTAAATTGGGCTGATCCCCGGGCGGAAATCCGCCCTCGGGAACCGCCGTTTCGCTCCCTTTTTCGGCGGTTTCGTCCCAGATGCGTCGGCGCGCCGGCCAATTCCGGCTGATTTGGCGGGGTGAAACACCTCTCCTCCTTCGAATCCTCCGCACCCGCCGCCTCTGTCGTGTCCGCCGAAGTGGACGCCGAACGGGCTGAACTCGCCGGCATCGTGGTGCGGGCGCAGCAGGGCGACATGGCCGCCCAGTCCGACCTGGTTCGGCGCTATACGGTGCGCATCTCGGCGTTCGTCCGCCCGATCTTGTTCCAGCCCAGCATCGTCGAGGACGTGGTGCAGATGGTCTTCATCAAAATGGTCCGCCGCCTCACGTTGCTGCGCGACCCGCTGGTCTTCGAATCGTGGCTCTTCAAACTCGCGCGCAATACCGCGGTGGATTTCCTCCGCCGCCGCCGCTGCCGGCCGAACATGGTCTGGGATGAACGGCAATTGGCCGAGGCGCCCGATGTGAGCAGCGAGCGCCCCGTCGCCGAGATTATGGAAGCGCTCACGCTCGCGCTGACTCGCCTGAGTCCGACCGACCGGAATCTCGTCAACATGATCGTGGAGGGAAACTCCTACCGCACCGTTGCCGCCCGTGAAGGTCTCACGGTGGGTGCCGTGAAGGTGCGGCTCAACCGGGTGCGGCCCTTCCTCCGGATGAGTGTCGGTGGTGCAATCGGGGCGCGGGTCACGACTGGCACCAAGTGGCGCCAGCCTGCGCGCAACCGACTCGCCACGGCGGCGTAGTTCGCCCCCGGAATTTTGCCCTTTCATTAATCTCAGTCCATCACCCGCCATGAAATCCTCCAAAAACATCCTGCTGGCCGGGCTCACGTTGCTCTCGGTCGGCTCAAGTATCGTGGCGTGGAAATCGTTCTGGAAAGCCGCGCAACTCGAAGCGGCGGTCGTGGGGGGCGATTCCGAAGCGGATCTGCGCCGGCAATTGGCTGAATCGGAGCGCCGTCGGCGCGAACTCGAAGCCTTGGTCGCCGGTCGTGCCGCGTTGCGCGAAGGCGTGACCGAGGTTGCGGCCAAAGAGCAACCGACGGCGGATGGCGCACCCGAGCGCGGCCGCGGACCGCGCGGCGGTCGTGATGCGATGCAGGCCGCGATGGATCGGCCGGAGATGCAGCGACTCGCCGCCCTCCAACAGAAAGCCGCGCTCGACGTGCGTTTCGCTCCGCTCTTCAAATCGCTCAATCTCAGCCCGGAAAAGCTCGCGACGCTCAAGGACCTGCTCGCCGAAAAGGAGGCGACGATGATGGACACGATGCGCGCCGCCCGCGAACAGGGGATCGATCCGCGGAGCGATCCCGAGGGCTTCAAGAAGCTTATCGCCGCCACTCAGGCCGAGACCAACAGCGCGATCAAAGCCGCCCTCGGAGACTCGGCCTACACGCAATACGACCAATATCAAGCGACGCAGCCGCAGCGGAACGTCGTGAGCCAACTCCAACAGAGCCTTAGCTACACCAGCGAACCGCTCACGGCAGCCCAGGCTGAACAACTCGTGCAGGTGATCGCCACCACGGCGCCGACGACCGGTGCGGTGACGGTGGGCGGCCCAGGCGAAGGCGGTGGGCGGGGTGGACCTCCGGGCGGCGGTGGTGCGGTGGGCGGCACGGGCGGCACCGCGATTGTCACGACGGCGGCGGTGGCCCAGGCGCAGTCCGTCTTGACCGCGAACCAGCTCCAGGCACTCACGCAGATCCAGCAGCTCCAGCAGGCACAGCAGCAAGTGCAGGCCCTCATGCGCGCCAGTGGCGGCGCCGGCCGAGGCACGGGCGGGGAGTGAGGGTGGACGAGGGCGGCTGAAGTCCGCTCTCCTTTTCAGGCAAACTTCAGGCGTTCCTGAAGTTCACGCACCCCACGGGTAAGGGGAAGCCGGGCACCGGTGGTGAGGACGACAATGTGCTCATCGTTGAAGGCCGGCTCGACCTCACGAATGCGATCAAGGCGCGCGAGGGACGAGCGGTTGGTGCGGAAGAATTCCTTGGGCGAAACCTGCGCTTCCACGGCGGCGAGCGTTTCCCGCAGGACAAAGTTTTCCTTACCGGCGTGGATCACGACGTAGTTGCCGGAAGCCTCGATCCAGTCGACGTCGGTGACCTTGACGAAGCGCGTGCGGTCCCGATCGCGGACCGAGAAGCGGGTGATGTGCGCGGGCGGCTCGGCGGCGGGCGGGCTCGCGGGTGGGGCGGAGTCCTTGGCGCGCGATTCCAAGAGGGCGAGCAGGCGCGCGGTCGCGTCGTCGGCTGATTTCTCCGGCTTGGCCAGCTGTTCACGCGCCCGTTGGACGGAGGCACGGAAGCGGGCGGGTTTGAACGGCTTGAGGAGGTAGTCGAGAGCGTGGAATTCGAAGGCGTTGACGGCGTGCTCGTCGAACGCGGTCACGAAGATCACGACCGGGGGCTTCTTCTCCAGTTCGCGCAGGACGCCGAACCCATTGAGCTCGGGCATCTGGACATCGATGAAAAGGATGTCGGGCAGACGCTCCTTGATGGCAGTGACCGCGTCGCGGCCATCGGCGCACTCTCCAATGAGCTCGATGTCAGCCTCGGTGGCGAGCAGCGTGCGGATGCGCTCGCGGGCGAGCGGTTCGTCGTCGACGATCAACGCGGTGAGTTTCATGCGGGAGCGGCTGCGCCGACGACACGGCGCTCGGTGATAAAGGGCAAGATGACTTCCACGCGCACGCCGCCATCAGGCGGCGTGACGAGGGTGAGGCGGGCGCCATCGCCGTGGAGGGCGCGCAGGCGTTCCTCGGAGTTTTTCAGGCCGATGCCATGGCGGGCCGTGCCGGGATTGATGGTGCCGAGCCCCACGCCATCGTCGGCGACGGAGAGGTGGAGAGTATCGCCTTCGCGGCGGGCGGTGATGGTGAGCGTGCCGGGAGTGCGGCGAGGTTCGAGGCCGTGGCGCACCGCGTTTTCTGCGATCGGTTGCAAAAGAAAGGTGGGCACCAGTCCGGCTGAGGCGGTGGAGTCGATGCTGCGCACGACGCGGAGGCGGTCGCCGAGGCGGGTTTGCTCGATGGCGAGGTAGCGGTCGAGGAGTTCGATTTCGCGCGCGAGCGGGACCTCGTGGTCCTTGTTCTCGAGCGAAGCGCGGAGCAAATCGCTCAGATCGCCGATGAGTTCGTCCGCGGCATTGGGATCGCGATGCACCAGCGTCGAGATGGCGTTGAGGGTGTTGAAGAGGAAGTGCGGTTGGAGCTGGAGACGCAGCGCATCGAGGCGGGCCTGATTGAGACCGGCGGCGAGTTTGAGCGCCTGGCGTCCGCGCTCCTGGGCGCGGCGATAGTAGGACAGGGCGTGGGCGGCGCTCATCACGATCAGGAAGATCGCGAGGTCGAAATTACCCCGGAGGGCGAGCGGGCCGATGTAGGTGAAAAAAGTAGTGCGCCAGGTGTCGGGCGGCGGAGACTCGCCGCGGGCGAACCCACTCTTCATGCCGCCTTTGGCAAAGGGACCGGGGACACGGGGCTCGCCGCGAAATTCCCCGCGGAACTCACCGCGGAAGCCGTCGCGGAATTCACCGCTGCGTGCGCCGGGCATCGGGCGCATTTCACTGCCGCGAGCCTCGTCGAACGGGGGCATTGGGCGCAATGTGGGACCGCCGGGCTCGCTGCGCTGGCGCCATTCGGGCGGGCGACGTCCCTCGCGGTTGAATCCCCCCGGTCCGCCGGGACCGCCGCGGCCAAAGTTGGCGCGTCCGCCGTTGGGCAGGGAGACGGAGGAAAAGGCCATCGTCGTCACGGTGAGGGAAATCGCCGTGCAGAGGATGGCGGCCACTAGATGGGCCGGCACGCTGCGCAGGAGCCGCCCACGCTCGAGCGGGAAGCGACGGGCCAGCCAGAAGATGATCGGCGTGAGCGCGACCCAGGGTATCCAGTTAATCGCCGAGACGCCGAGTGCCTCGGACCAGCTGATCGGGCTCACCAGGACCAGCAGCGCGGCAAACGCAAACGTCAGCGCGGTCCAGAGCGCGGCCTGCAGCGCGAAGAGCGCGAGCGGGCGGCCGGCCCGGCTGGTGGGCTCATCAGACAGGGGGAGAGAAGCGGACTCGTCGGACACGGTGCGAGGGAAACGCGGGGTAGAGTCGAGGTCGAGGCGGGAGGAGGGGCGGGAAAGACGGACGCGGCACCGGCGAAAAAGTTCACCGGCGCCGCGCGTTTATTGAGTTACCACACTGACCACACAAATTTTCAGCGGACGTGAAGCGGCTCAGCTGCCGGAGTTGGGCCGGGTGCCGCGGCGGGCCTCGAGTTGCGCGCGGTCGACCACGGTGCCATCGGGCAGGGTGAAGGTGCCGTCTTCATTGGGCGTGAGGGTCGTGCCATCGGGAAGGACGATCGATCCGTCGGAGTCGGGGCGGGGCAGGACGTGGACGGTGCCGTCGGGCAAGGTGATGCTGCCATCGGAATTGCGGACGGGCGGCGTGATGACGGTGCCGTCAGGGAGCGTGAGGGTGCCGTCGGAGTTGAGGGTCGGCGGCGTGAAGGGGTCTTCGCTCACCACGAACGGCGGCAGCATAATGACCGGGCGGTTGCCGCGGGTGCGGGTCTGCGCGGAGGCGGTGTGGGCGGAGACGGCAGCGAGCGCGACGAACAGGAGGGCGACGCGAAGAGCGAAGGAGGAGAGGATGTTTTTCATGACGGAGTTTTTTCGGAGGTGAATGGAGCGATGAGGTCGCCGGAGTGGCGTTTCATCTGGGCTCAGTTCTACCCGCGGGACTCCGCGTGCCGACGCTTCTGGGACGAAGCGGGGGAAAAACGTAGCGGACGGCCGGCTACCGGGCGGTGGCCGGGAAGAGCGAGGCGATCTTCTCGCGGCGAAAATCGAAGACCCACGCGAGCTGACGGCGAATCCACAGGAGCTCAATGAGATCACCGAGCGGGCCCCAGCCGACGTCGTAGGTGATGTGGTCGGTCATGTGCAGGCCGCCCGCGGCGGGGCGAAAGTGGTGCTCGTGATGCCAGAGGCGGTAGGGGCCGATGCGTTGTTCATCGACGAAGAATTCACCTTCGCGGACGTGCGTGATCTCGGTGAGCCAACGAGTCCACACGCCGGGCAGGATGCCGATGCGATACTCGATCATCTGGCCCGGATACATGCGCGGGGCGACGTCGCCGATGATGCGAAAGCGCAGGTCGGACGGAGTGATGGTATCGAGGTTATGCGGAGCGCTGAAAAACTCCCAGATGCGGGCTGGGTCGCCGGGGACGAATTGTTCGCGATGAAGGTGGCGGATCATGTGCGACGGACGGTGCGCGAGAGCGACCGCGTTGCAAACGCCGGGGCGGATTGGCGGAGGTTAGCTCCGGAGGTGAGCGCTGATGTCGGCGAGGCAGGCGAGCGCGTCGTCGGGTGTGGCGGCGGAGGCCGAGCGAGCGAGTGTGGTGCAGAGATCGGCCAGGGTGGCGTCGCCCACGAGCAAGGCGGTGGTGCGGAGATAGTGGGCGAGGCGATGTGCGGCCGCGTGGTCGCCGCCGGCTAGAGCCGCGGAGGTATCGGCCCGGAGGCGCGGCCACTCAATGCGGAGCGTGTCGCGCGCCCGGGCGAGTGTAGCGGGCGAATGGAGGCGGGAGAAAATGTCGCCGGCGTTGGCCGGGGCGGACTCGGTGGGGGCGAGGGCGCGCGCGAGTTCGTCGAGGGAAACAGGTTTCGCGAGGTAGGCATCCATGCCGGCGGCGAGCGCGGCTGCGCGGGTTTCGGCGGCGGCTTCGGCGGAGCAGCCGACGAGGCGGAGCGAGGGCTGCTCGGTGCGGAGCAGGCGGGCCAGGGCGATGCCGTCGAGGAGCGGGAGATTGATATCGAGGACTGCGGCGGGAAATGATTCGGCGCGGGCGGCGGCGAGAGCGGCCTGGCCGTCGGCGACGGCGGTGACGGAGTAGCGGAGGGAGTGGAGCGCGTCGGTGAGAAATTCGCGGGCCGCGGTATTATCTTCCGCAAGTAGGATACGGCGCGTGGGCGCACCGGCGGAAAGCGGGGCGTCGGAGGGGGCGAGCGTGACGGACGAGTCGGCGAGAGGAAACGTGAGGTGAACGGTGAAGGTGGCGCCGCCGGTAGGGCGGTTGGCGGCGGTGACAGTGCCGCCCATCAGGTCACAGAGACGGCGCACGAGGGCTAGGCCGAGGCCGGTGCCTTCGCGCGTGTAGGTCGCGCCGGAGTCGAGGCGCGTGAAGACCGAGAAGAGTTGGGGGATTTTCTCGGGAGGCAGGCCGGGGCCGGTGTCCGTGATCTCGAACTCAAGAAGCTGAGCGTTGGGCGCTGAGCGCTGAGCGTCAGGAAGCGAGATACGGAGGGTGACGGTGCCGGTGGCGGTGAACTTGACGGCGTTGTGGAGGAGATTTCCGATGATTTGGCGGAGGCGGGATTCGTCGCCGAGCAGGGCGTCGGGGAGGGTGGGGGCTAGTTCGACGGTGAGCGTGAGGCCCTTGGCGGCGGCGACGGGGCCGTGCGTTTCTTCGAGCGACGCGACGAGTGTGCGGAGCGAAAACGGCGCGGGCGCGAGTTTCAGTTTACCGGCCTCGATGGTGCCGAGGTCGAGGAGATCGTTGACGAGGCGGAGCAGGTGGACGCCCTGGGTGGCGATGGACTCGGCGTGGCGGGTGGCAGCGGGCGTTTCGCGGCGAAGGAGTTCCGTGCGACCGATGATAGTCTGCAGCAGGGTGCGCATCTCGTGGCTGAGAAAGGCGAGGAACTCGGTCTTGGCGTGGCTGGCCGATTCGGTGCGCTCGAGGTGGAGGCGTTGGTCGTGGTCCAGCGCCTGGCGAGAGGCGACCGCGAAGCCTAGGGCGCAAAAGAGGGCGGCGACGGCGAGGAGGGCGAGGGCGGCGCGGCGGGCGGATTCACGCGGGGCGGAGAAGAGTTCGCCGGGATATTCGAGGGCGATCCACCAAGCGGTGGTATTGAGCGCGCTGAGGCGGATGGGGGCGTGAGCCGTGAAGGTGGCGAGCGCAGTGTCGGTGGAACTGAGGATGAAAAAACGGCGGCCGGCGGTCGCGCCGGATTTTTCGTCGGTGGTGGCAGGGCGCGCGGCAGTGGCGTCGAGCGGGACGAAGCGGTCGGCGTCGAGGCGCCAGAGCGTGGCGTCGCGGAGGGCGGGATCGCTGGCGCGGAGTTCGATCAGGGCGGAGCGGAGCGCGGTAGAGTCGAGCGCGGCGGAGGAGAGGGGGCGGGCGAAGGTGGTGGCGGCGCGTTGCGCACGGTCGAGGAAACGCTCGCGGGCGATGGATTCGGCGCGGAGGACACTGGCGGTGGTGACGAAGGGCGCGACGAGTGGGACGACGATGAGGCCGCTGGCGAGCACGAGCGCGGCGCGGGTGCGGACAGCGGGGAGCGCCAGGCTGGCGGCACCGAAGCCGGCGACGACGGACCATGGAGCGAGGGCACCGATCGCGGGGATTCCGGGGATGGCGGCGATGACGGTGCAGAGGCCGAGGGCGAGCGCGGCGAGACGAAGGGCGGCGCGGCGGCGGAGATTGGTTTCACGGGCCAGGCAGCGCCAGAGCAGGAGAGCGGCGGCGAAACCGAAGAGGGCGGGTAGGGCGGCGATGGCGAGGCCGAGCGGGACGAACCACGCGGGCCACGCCGTGGAATTCTGCGGGAGGGTGACGGCGAGCAGCAGTAGCAGACCCTCGAAAGGGAGGAGGTGGAGGGCGGCGGGGAGGCGGCGAGGCTCGTGCTCGTGCCAAATCCGGCGGGCGAATTCCCAGAGGAGCATGGCGCCGACGAGGGCAGCGGGGAGGCGCCACTCGCTGTCGGGCGCGGCGAAGATCAACGTTTGGGTTTCGGTGAGGGCTTGCAGGGCGCAGAAGGCGATGAGCCATGCGGTGTGGCGGCGACCCAGCGGACTGGACAGGGCCGGGAGGAGCGTAGTGAGCGTGAGCGCGGCGAGCCAGCCGAGCGAGCGGAGGAAAAGAAAGTATTCTTCGGTCGGCACGAAGCAGGGAGGCGGAAGATAGCGGAGAGCTTACGATGGGAGGGCTATCATGGGGCGGAGGGTGAGGCGAGAGCGCGCGCGTGGACCTTAGTGCGGATGTCGTGGGTCTTCCAGTAGCTCTCGCCGACTTTGGTGTAGGCGGGGATTGCCATGCGCATGATGAGCGTGCCGAGGAAGTTTTTGAACTGCGGCGGGTGCGCCTGCCAGAATTGCTGCTCGCGTGCCGACATCTTGGCGACGTCGCGGCGGGCGAGCATTTCCTGGAGGTCGGTGTAGAGTTCGCCGTAGAGATTGTAGCTGGCGCGGGGGTTGTAGAGGAACGGACTGAGGAGGTCCGCAAACCGGCCAAGCCAGGGGTGTTGGGTGGAGAGAGCGAGCATCGCGGAGATTGGCATGTCCCGCACGCCACCGAGAGAGTTGGCGTATTCGACGACGAGCAGACGGCGCGCGGCGAGCTCAGCATTATCCGGCCGAGCCGCCGCGGCGAGGCGGGCGCGCGCCGCGGCGGAGACCGGGGCGGTATCGAGGACGAAGGAGGCTGTCTCCAACGCCATGCGCTCGATGACCACGCCGATCATGAGGCGGACGAGTGTGCGCCCGGACGGCTGAAGTTTGCGCGCCACTTCGATGAGCGGAATGAGGGTGTCGATGGCCTCGTCGCCGTGGCCATCGAGCGCGCGCAGCGTCGCGATGGCGCAGCCGATCTGGGAAATCGCGCGGCAGGGGGCGTAAGCGAGAATTTCGGCATCCGGGCCGGCTGGGGCGAGGTCCGCCAGGCGGTCGAAGGTGTTGACCTCGGTCCACCACGTGCGCACAGGCGCGATCTCCTTCCAGCGGAACTCGAACACGGCACGGTTCTGCAAAATCGTCTCGCGCCACAGGCCAGGTTCGAGGGCGGACTTGCCGGCGAGGACGGATGGCGGGTGCACGAAGGTTTGGCCGAGCGGATGCAGTTTTCCGTAGCGCATTAGAACCTCGTAGCCTTTTTCCGCGCCGGGAAAGGCCGGGGAAATTTCTTCGAGCCTGATGGGGTAGCGGATAGAAGGATCGTCGGTGGCGAGGTAGAAAAAGATCGGGGCGAGGGCGAGGTAGCCGCCGCCAATCCACCACCACGAACGCAGCTTCAGGCGCCACGAGAGCAGAAGGACCGAACTCGTGACGAGGGTGACGAGACCGAGGGTAAGGAGGGCGGCGGTGAGGGCGCCCTCGACCTGAGTGTTTCCCTCAAGGAGCGCGCCGAACATGCTGTGGAAGGTCGGCGAGGAGGAAAAGAGGGCGAGGCCGAGGACGAGGCTGAGCGCGGCGGCGAGAATGAGGAGAGCGAGGACGCGGACGACGCGGAGGGGCCACGCGGGGGCGGAGGTGACCGAGGGCGAGCGTGCCGGTTCGCTTGAAGTCGGAGGAGTCATGGCGAGGGCGGAATGGGCGGGAGCGAGCGGGTGGCGGTGGACTTGACGGGTCGGCGGCGGGTCGGGCGGCGGAACGCCAGAGCGCGGCGGCGTTGGGCAAGATCGGCGAGGTGCGCGAGATGATGGAGGTAGCCGGCGGCGGTCATGGCGTGGAGGCGGAGCTTCGGGCGAGTTGGGCGAGCAGGGCGGTGCGCTGGTCCTCGGTTTTCCAGTAGCTCTCGACGGCCTGCGAGAGGGCGGGGGAGGTCAGGAGGCTCACGGCGCGGCCGGCGAAGTTTTTGAAACTGGGGCGGCCCTCGTGGGCCCAGAAGGCGGTGGCGCGGAGATTGATTTTCCCGCTCTCGCGGCGGGCGGCGAGGTCCTGAAGTTCGCCGATGAGGTCGCCGTAGGTGTTGAAGGTGCTCTGGGGATTGTAGACGAAGGGGCTGACGACGTTGATCAGATGATAGATTGGGCCGGACTGGCGCTCCCAGTGGACGATGTCGCCCAGCGTGCTATCCTCGAGCCCGCCGGCGGCCACGGCGTAGTCGATGGCAACCAGCCGGCGCGCGCCGACTTCGCCGCCGACGCCGAGGGTGAGGGCGGCGGCGAGCCGCGCGCGCAGCGGCGGTGAGACCGGGGTGCGGGCGAGAGTGAATGCGGCGGCCCGGATCGTGAGGTGCTGCACGGCGCGGGCGTTGGTCAGGCGGACGAGGGTGCGCGACGAGGGCTCGAGTTTGCGACCGGCTTCCAAAATCGGAAGGAGGGTGGCGATCGCATCGTCTCCGCGACCATCGAGGGCAAGGAGGCCGGCTTGGGTGGCCGCACGCTGCGCGAGGTAGCGCCAGACTTTGACGCGAATGATGTCCGTGCCGAGGTCGCCGATGCGGTCGAAGGCGTTGAGTTCGTCAAGCCAGCGACGTTGAGGCGCGAGGGTGGCCCAGTCGGCGGCGAGGTCGGCGCGCCGGGCGGTGAGGAAGGCGGTGAACTCGGCGGGTTGGTCGGGTGTGACGGGCAGTCCGAGGACTTTCAGATCAAACTTGTCGAGGGCGACGGCCTCGGGCGCAGGGTGCAGTTTGCTGTAGCGCATGAGGACCGCGTAGCTTTTCTCCGCGCCGGGAAAGGCCGGCGCCAGTTCCTCAAGTTTGATCGTGCGGCGGGAAGGCTCGTCGGCGGCGAGGTAGACGAGCACAGGGATCACGGCGAGCCAGCCGCCACCGATCCACCACCACGAGCGCAGCCGGAGGCGCCACGCGAGAAACAGCAGGGTCGGAGGTGAGAGGAAGAGGGCCACGATCACGACGCGGGCAGCCCACTGGAGACCATTGTCGGGGTCGGGGCTGGGGCGGCCGGCGAGGTCACCGAAGGCTCCGGCCACGCCGTGTAGTGGCGGCAACGAGAGCAGCCACAAAGCAATGATCAGGGTGAGAACGCAGGCGAGCAGAGAGAGTGCGAGGGCGGCCACGATGCGGCCGGGGAGTGAGCGTGCGCCAGACGCAGACGGGTCGAGTGCGGAAGCGGATGGAGTGGAGTCGGACGGGGAAGACATGGGGCGCGAAGTGGGGTTCAGTTTTTCGAGAGCCGGGCGAGGAGGGCGAGGCGGTCGTCTTCCATCTTCCAGTAGGTTTCGAGGACCTTGCGGTAGGCGGGGATGGTTTGGTCGATGACGAACGCGCCCATGAAGTTCTTGAAGCCGGGGCGGGCGTCTTGGTCGTGAAACTCGGTTTGGCGGCGGGCGAACTGGGTGAGTTCGCGGCGGGCAGCGAGGTCTTGCAGTTCGAGGATGTGGTCGCCGAAGAGGTTGGCGGTGGCGCGGCGGTTGTAGACGAATGGGCTCAGGAGGTTGAGGGAGAAGCGGAGCGCGGCATGTCGATCGGTGGCATTCACGAAGTCGCCGAGATGTTCATTGAGAAGCGTCGCGGTGCTCTGGAGGTAGTCGACGGTGACAAGCCGACGGGCGCCCAGTGCGCCGCCGCCGCCGGAGAGGGCGGTGGCGAGGCGGACGCGGGCGGCGGGAGAAACCGTGGCGTTGTCCAGCACCCAGCGGACGTTGCGGGTGGTCACGCGTTCGATGACGACACCGATCATCTGGCGCACGAGAGTGCGGGCGGCGGGCTGCATCTTTCGGCCGACTTGCAAAATGGGCAGGAGGGTGTCGATCGCATTGTCGCCGTGGCCGTCGATGGCTTGGAGCGAAGCAATGGCCCAGGCGCGCTGGCTCAGAGCACGGAAGACGGGGAAGCTGATGACCTCAGCATCGGGGCGCGACGGAGTGAGGTCGCCGATGATTTCAAAGGTATTGAGCTCTGCCCACCAGGCGCGCTGGGGGGCGAAGGCGGCCCACTCGGCCTCAAGGGAGGCGCGGTTGGCGAGGACGAAGGCGCGCCATTCGGCCGGTTTATCGATCGGGTCGGGAAAACCGCCGGCGTAGGATTTCGGGGTGCCGAAGGCGACGGTCGCGGGCTGGCTTTTGCCGTAGCGCATGATGACGGCGAAACTCTTTTCGGCGTCGGGCACGGCCGGGGTGATCTCGGCGAACGACATGGAGTGGCGCAGCGTCGATTCGTCGGTGGCGAGGTAGGCAAGGATCGGAGCGACAACCAGCCAACCGCCGCCGACCCACCACCACGACCGGAGGCGGAAGCGCCACATCGCAGCAAGCAGGGTGGTGGGGACGAGGACGATGAAGGCGACGGTGAGCCAGCCCGCTAGCTTGGGCGCTTCAGGATCGGGGAACCAGCCGACGAGCTGTTTCACGGCGGAGTGGAGCAACGGAAACGTGGAGAGGAGGAGCAGGGTCGCGATGAGTGTGACCGCGAGGGCGAGGAGCAGGAGGGCGGTGAAGCGGAGCGGGCGGACGCCGCGAGGCTCGATGCGGAAAGGGGCGGAGGTGACGGACATAGTAGGGGGCAGATGGTGAAGGGGGGTGAGGAGACAGGGATAGGTTAGCGCAAAGGGCGCGAGGGCGCGTCGGGGCGGACGCCGGAGGTTGGCGTAGGGGCGGGCCCTAGGCGGGCGGGGGAGGGGCGAAGAAACGCTCAACGTTTAACGTTCAACGCTGAACGCTGAAGTTCCGGGCGGGGGTAGCGCGGGAATCAGAGCGTGCGCTCGGACGTGTTGATCCAGTGGGCGGCGCGGGCGGTGAGGGCGGCGGCGGTTTCGAGGCCGAGCTTGTTTTTGATATTCTCGCGGTGGGCCTCGACCGTCTTGACGCTGATGCCGAGTTTTTCGGCGATGGCGCGGGTGGGGAGCGCGAGGCCGACGAGGCGGAAGACCTGCAACTCGCGGTCGGTGAGCTGCGTCTCGGTGCCGGCAGGTTTACGGGCGTGGCCAGTGAGGGCACCGAGGACGGCGGCGGAAACGCGGGGCGAAACGGAAATGCCGCCGGCGGCGACATCGCGGATGGCGCGGAAGAGCGTGGCGACGGGCTCGCGTTTCATCACGTAGCCATGTGCGCCGGCGCGGAGGCAGCGCTCGGCGTAGATATCTTCGGGGTGGAGCGAGAAAACGATGAGGCGCAGCGTGGGCGCGAGGGCGGCGAGGTCTTTGATGAGGGCGAGGCCATCGTCCTCGGCGAGCATGAGATCCATGACGAGGACTTGCGGGGCGGTGCGCTCGATGAGCGAGTGGGTGTCGCGTGCGGAGGCGGCGGAGCCCACGACCGTGAAACCGCCTTCGCCGGCGAGGAGAGCGGCGAGGCCCTCGCGCATGACGGGGTGGTCTTCGGCGACGGCGACAGTGAGGCGGGGCGGCTCGGCGCTGGACGGCAGAGACATGGCGCGAGGGAAACGACGCGCGAGCGAGGGGCAAGGGTGAAGGCAAGTAACGGCCGATGGCGGCGACCGGCGGCTCGTTGCAGGCGGGCGCAGTCTTGGATTTCCAGCTCGGCACGCAGAGCGACTTGATCGTCGTCACCGGAGGGCTGCTTACGGGGCCGACCACGGGAAAGGTGACACTCAATCTATCCAATGCGGGCGGCTTTGTCGCGGGGGCCTACACGCTCATCAACTATGCGACGGCGTCGGGAACGAGCAGCTTTGAGGCGACGGATTTCACGTTGGGTCGCACGATGCTCGGCTACAACTACGGACTGGCGTTGCGCGGGGGCACGTTGGAGCTCACGGCCTCGGCCATTCCCGAGCCATCGACCTATGCGGTGATGGTGGGGATCGGTGTGCTCGGGTTCGCGGTGTGGCGCCGTGGCCGCGCGCCGAAGAAATAGCGGTGGCGCCAGAGGAGGGCTGGCGCCCGCTGGGTCTCTGGCGGACGCTAGGCCGCGAGGGCGGTCGTCGTGGATGAGGTGGACTCTGGCGTGTCGGCGGAGGAGGCGCTGGGTGGCGCGGCGGAGGAAGGGGCGGCCGGCGGGGCGAGGCGACGGGCGCGCTATTTGGCGACGGCCGGTTTATTCTTCTGCACGGTGATAATGGCGACGGCGGCGACGATGAGCGCGGCGGCGAAGAGGGTGCGCGGGCCGATGGGTTCGGCGAGGATCAGCCAGCCGAGGAAGACGGCTACGAGGGGATTCACGTAGGCGTAGGTGGCGACGCGGGCGGGCGTGCTGTGTTTCATCAACCACACGAAGGTGGAGAAGCCGACGAGGGAGCCGACGGTGATGAGGTAGGCGAACGCGAGCCACGACTGAGGCGTGATGCGGGCGAAATCGAGCGCGGTGAAATCACCGTGGAGCAGGGCGAGGAGCGAGAGGGTGGCGCCGCCGCCGAGCATCTGGAGCGAGGAGGCAAGGAAGGGATCGGCACCGTGTTTGGCGTGGCGGGAGTAGATCGAGCCGATGCCCCAGGAGAGACAGGCAAAGAGAATCGCGAGCACGCCGGGGACGTAGAGGCGGCCGTGCCCCGCGGTTTCCCAGGGAGCGGCAAGCCAGGCGACGCCGGCGAAGCCGAGGAGGAGGGCCGCGAAGGTGAGCAACGACGGGCGGGTGCCGCCGGGCCAGGCCCACTCGGTGAGCACGATGAAGAGCGGGCCGATGCCGATGAGGAGGGCGGTGATGCCGGATGGGAGAAATTGCTCGGCCCACACGACGGCGCCGTTGCCGCCGACGAGGAGGAACACGCCGCTGGTGGCATTGGCGCGCCATTGGTAGGCGGTGGGCCAGGCGGCACCGCGGAATTTGAGAAACGCAAAGAGCAGGCCGCCAGCGATCAGGAAGCGGACGCTCGCCATGAGGAATGGCGGCATGGTCTCCACGGCGACGCGGATGCCGAGGTAGGTGCTGCCCCAGACGACGTAGATCACGGCGAAGGCGACGAGGAGAGCGGTGCGACTGGGGGCGGTGGACACGTGGGACGGAGCGCGGGAGAGACGGAGCGGACGAGAGACGGAGGGTTAGGCCGGGAGGTGTTTGTAGTAGACGGCCGTGTCGATGAGGGTGCCGTCGGGATCGGTGGCGTAGCGGGGGATGAGGCCGGCGCGGGCGTAGCCGTGACGTTCGTAGAGGTTAAGGGCGTTGCCGGTGGTGCTGGTGTCGAGGACGATGAGGGTGCGCTGGTGGGCGCGGGCGGAGGTTTCCGCGGCGACGAGCAGGGCGGAGCCGAGGCGGTGTCCGCGGTGAGAGCGGAGGACGAGGAGTTTCTGGAGTTCGCAGCGGTGGCGGGAGTTGGGTTTCTGGGCGAGCTCAAGCTGGACGGTGCCGACGGGGCGGCCGGCGGCGTCGCGCGCGACGAGCAGAACACGCGTGCCGGCGGCGACCTCGGCGAGGACATCGGACCAGAAGGCGGCGACGGCAGTTTCGGCGAGCGGAATGCGATAGCCGACGGAGGCGCCGCCCTCGACGGCGTCGCGGAGGAGTGCGTGGAGTGCGGCGAGATCGGCCGGGGCCGGTGGGTGGGAGATGGGCTCGAGGGTGAAGGAGGACATCAGAGTTGTTTCTTGGCCAAGTCACCGACAGTGGCGAGCGCGGCGGCGATCGGTTCGCTCCACGGTAGGCCGCAGTTCATGCGGAGACAGTTTTTGTAGCGGTCCTTGACGGAGAAGAGCGCGCCGGGGGCGGTGGTGATGCGGTGCTTGAGTGCGTCGCGGTAGAGGCGGAGCGTGTCGACACCGGGCGGAAGTTCGATCCAGAGCACGAAGCTGCCCTCGGGACGGCTGAGGCGCGTGCCCTCCGGGAAGTGGCGGATGATGGCCTGCGAGAAGAGGTGTAGCTGGTGATGATACGCGCGGCGAATGGAGCGGAGGTGGTGATCGTAGCCGCCGTTGCGCAGGAAGTCGGACACGGTCTTTTGGAGGACGACGGGCGTGCCGAGGGTGTTGGTGAATTTGAGGCGGCGGACGCGTTCGAGGTAGCGGCCGGGGGCGCACCAGCCGACGCGGAGGGAGGGCGCGAGCGTCTTGCTGAACGAACTGCAGAGGAGGACGCGACCCTCGGTGTCCCAGGCCTTGAGGGGCTTGGGGCGGCGCTCGCCGAAGTGAAGATCGCCGTAGATGTCGTCCTCGATGATCGGAAGGTCGGCGGCGGCGGTGAGCTGGTAGAGTTTTTCCTTCTTCTCGTCGGGCATGCAGGAGCCGAGCGGATTGGAGAAACTGGGCATGACCATGAGGGCCTTGAGATCGTTGGCCGCGAGAGCGGCGCGCAAGGCGTCGAGGGAGATGCCGGTGCGGGGATCGGTGGGAATCTCGACGACGCGGAGATTCAGGCTCTGGAGGGTTTCGAGAAAACCGAAGTAAGTAGGCGTCTCGACGGCCACGGTGTCGCCGGGCTTGGTGACGGCGCGGAGGGAGAGATTGAGGGCCTCGGCGCAGCCGCAGGTGATGACGAGCTCGTCGTGGGGGAGCGGACAGCCGGCCTGCAGGTAGCGGCGGGCGATCTCGCGCGAGAGCGGATCGAAAGCCCAGTTCATCGCGTAGCGACCGAGGAGGGAAGGATCGTTGCGGCCGACGGCGGCGAGAATGCGCGCGAGTTTCTTGGTGGGGAAGAGCGAGTAGTCGGGGCACGCGGCGCCGAACGGCACGTAGCTCGGATCGCTCGCGAATGAGATGACCTCGGCGGTTAGGTCATTGACGCCGACCGCGCTCGGCTTGGCCATGGGCTTGGCCATGCGCGGCTCGAGGGCGGCCGAGGCGAGGCGGGGGCGGACGTAGTAACCGGATTGCGGGCGGGCCTCGATGAAGCCGCGATTCTCGAGGACGGTGTAAGCCTGGAGGACAGTGGAGATGCTGACGACCCGCTGGAGCGACATGCGGCGGACGGAGGGCAGGCGGTGGCCGGGCCGCAAGGTGCCCTGATCGATGAGTTGTTCGAGGGAGCGCGCCAGCTCGACGTAGAGCGGCGCGGTGGCGGGGGCGGTGAGCGTCTGGATCATGGCGGTGTGGGAAGGGAGACGATAGGCGCAGAGAGTAGGGTAAAGCGCCCGGAGGGGGCAGCGGTAGCGAGGAGAGTTTGAGACCAGCACAGTTGGAGAACTGTGCTGAGTGTTACCATGACAATTGTGCGGGTGGGAAAGGTGGCTGGGGCGGAGGGAAGGACCAAGGACCAATGCCCAATGATTAAGAAGGAGCGGGCGTTGACTTGGAGGCGGGGATGCGGCGGGGTGCGGGGGATGAATCAGTCGGAGGAATTCTCACGAATCGTGGCGGCGGTGTTGGCGCGGTTTTTTGCGCAGAATGGGCGCGAGCCGCTGGCGGAGACCGAGGCGTGCGCGGTGGGAGTGCGGCTGTGGGAAACGGCGGAGGCGCACGGTTGGCCGCGGGCGCTCGCGGAGGGAGAGTGCGGCACGCCGGGGGGCATGAGCGAAGAAGCGTGTGCGCCGCTGGTCGCCAAGGTGCTCGCGGGGGCGGGCGATGAACTACTCGCGAAGGCGGTGACGCAGCTCGTGAAGGCGTGTCTTTATCCGGAGTTTACGGTGTGCCGGGACTCCTATCGGGAACTGACGAAAGAGGGCGCCTGCAAGCGGCAGGAGTTGGCGCGGGTGCGGAGCCGGGTGAGTGGAACGCACTGCGTGGACTGCCCCCACTGGGTGACGATGACGCCGACGGCGCACGCAGAATTTTTGGCGCAGGAGTGGCGGCCGGCCGGTGCGGCGGAGTGGGCGGAGCATCGCGGCATTTTCCTGCCGGAGGATTTCCGGGCGCTGCGGCAGTGGTTGCACGCGCGAGCGCGGGCCGCGGGCGCGAGTTGAATAACCTTCGTGCCTCCGCGCCGTAACCGGCGCGGCTACAGGGTCGAGGCAAGTGTCAGTGTGCGCGCCGGCGACTCAGACCGCGACGGCGGTGATGCCGGCGGGGAAGCCGGGGACGCGGGAGGCGACGGGCGCGAGCAGAGTGCCGAGACGCTGAGCGTGGGCGGGTGAGTGCCCGGCCGGGGCGTAGGCATGGAGGCCGGCGAAGTTTTCCGCGGTGAGCAGTTTCTCGGTGGCGATCCAGCGGGCAAAATCAACGAGGTCTTCGTGCGGGAAAGCGGCGGCGTCCCACGCGATGGCGAAGCGATCCGCGACGGCGAGGGCGGCGCCGAGGGTGCGTGCATCGGTGATGGGCACGAGGAGAGTCACGGCGCGGAGGCGATCGTCGGGCCGGAGGAGACGCGTGAGGGCGGAGCGAACGGCAAACGCCGAGACATCGGCGCCGGCAGCGAGAATGATGGGCGCGGGCAGCGCGTCGGAGGGATGCGCGAGCGTGCCGATGTCGACACCGCCGAGGAGGCCGGCGACGCCGGGATAATTGGCGGGGGTTTCCAGATTGAGCACGTAGCCGAGGGCGGGGCGCAGGGCGCATTCCACCAAGAGGTCGCCGGCGAGGGCGCGGCCGGCGGGAGCGTTGAGGAACGCGGGCAGCGACGGGTCGGTGAAGAAGAGGCAGGTGATCGACGGCGGGGCGGAGCGCATGGCGTCAGGCTTTCAGGCGGGCGAGAATGGTTTCGGCGGTTTCGCGGCCGAAGAGGGAGGAGACGGAATCGAGGCGCTCGGCGGCGGTGATCACAAAGGTGCAGTGCGGGGCGCCACGGCGGACGCAGGCGATCTCGGCGCAGCCGAGTTGCTCACCGCTGATGTGCTCGAAGAAGCCTTGCAGGAGGGCCGCGGGGAGGACGTCGACGAGGTCGTCCACGTCCGGCAAGATTTCGGCGAAGTAGCTGTGAGTGAGGCGCGCGACGACGAGGCCGTGATCGGCGGCGTCGGCGAGGTCGATCTTCAGAACGCCCCAGCCATGGGCAGCAAAGGTGCGCTCAAGAAACACGAGGCAGGATTCGAGCGGGAGGGCGCCGAGGGTCGGCTCGCCAAGCCGGGCGAGCTCGGCGTCGAGGTTGGTGGCAATCTGGCGCCCGCAGTCGCGGCCGCAGCGCGCGAGGAAGGACGACCACGAGGTGGGATCTTTGCGCGTGAGGACGAGATGGACGGCGCGGAAAAACTGGGGCGCAGCAAAAACGAAGCGGAGGCCGGCAGGGTCAGTCAGCGTGCTGGTAGCGGCATCGGCAGTGAAACCGCGTGGGTCGAAAAATCGGTCGATCGTGACCGGAGCGGAAGAGTCTTCAGGCGTGGGCATCGTGGGAGCGGATTACTTTTTCCACGGAATCTTTTTGAAGACACTCGAGGCGGACGGTCCAGGGGCGGGTGCGGCAGGTGCGGCAGGGGCTGGCGCGGCAGCGGGGGCCGGCGCGGCAGCGGTTGCGGGGGCCGGAGCCGGCGCGGGAGCGGGGGACGGCAAGGGTGGGCGCACGAACGGAGCGGCGGTGACGTCTGGATTGGGGGCCGCCAGGGGGGCGCGGGCGATCGCGAGGGCATCGGCAAGCAGACGGGCGAAGTCTTGCGCGCGGGCGTAGTGGTGGTCGTTCCAGGCGGTCATGGGCGGTTAGGTAAGGCGGCGGCGGATCTCATCGGGGGCGGTGCCCTGTTTACGCCACATCTCGACCTCGTCGATTTGCGAACCGGGACCGATGGCAAAGCGACAAACGGGAGCCCCGAGCGCGGTGCATTGAATCTCGACGCCGTGACGCTCGCTGCGTTCGTAGAAGCTGATGGCGCCAGCGAAGAGACCGGCATAGAGATGGCAGAGCGGCTCGGTGTGGCGGACCGGACCAGAGAGAGCGGCGACGACGGAACTGTCGCGCAACTCGGCGAAGGCGAAGCCGCGGCTCAGCGAGCTGAAGTCAAAGGAGACGCGGCCCCAACCGGCTTGGGCAAGAACCGTCCACCAACGATCGAGGACGAATTTCGCATCCATCTGCCAAAGATCGAGATTACCGCCGGCGCCAAACTCTTCCTGCACCGTGCGACTCAGGAGGATCATTTCCTGAAGGGCCCATTCGTAGCCGAATTTGTAGATCAGGTGGCGCGAGGCATCGTCGAGATCGTGCGCCAGCTCGCGGTGGAGTTGACCCAGAAAGAGGGCGGGCATCACGGCGGCACGCCGGGCGTCGGGCAGACGCAGGGAGCCCTCGGTCGGGAGTGAACGGATGAATTCATCGCGAGACGACCGACGGCCGTCATTGATCGGACGGGGAGGCGTGGAGCGGGCGGAAAAAGGAGAGGACACAGGTGGCAGGTGGACTACCGAAAGAGCGATCGACACGAAGCGGGAAAGGTGGCGAGAGGCGTCAGCGACTCAAGGGGATTGCGTGCGCGGGGATTGCGCAGACCAAGGGCGGTGGACGCCTCAAGGAACGAATCAGGGCGCGATGGCCTCGGCTGCGTCGAGCGACTCGGACAGACGCTTGCTGAAATCGTAGGCACCGGACGCGGGACGGAATATGCTGCGGGCGGTGAGGGTCTCGGCGGGTCGCTTGGACGCAGTCGAGGCGAGCGCAGGCTGAAGGTTGTGCGCCATGGCGGGAGCGGGACGCTCGACGACAACGGGAGGCGGAGCAGGCGGCGTCGTGAACGAGATGGCGGTCGCCGTGGGAGCAGGTGAGCTGGTGGGAGCAGGTGCGCTGGTAGAAACGGGTGCAGCGGCAGCGGCCGGTGCGACTGCGGTCAGGGCCGGCTTGGCCGGGAAGGGATGAGCCGTTTGGCCCGAGCGGGCAGGAGCCGGGAAAGGAGCGGAAGAGCGCGGGGTCGCGGGAACGGGCTTCGCGTGAGCGGCGTCTTCGGCGAGGACCTTGGCGTGCGCCGCCTCTAGGGCCTTTACATCGAGCTCGGGTTTACCACCCGCACTCACGGCGGCATGAAGGGTGCGGGAGAGCTCGGCGAAGTTGCCGGGCCAGTCCTGCGATTCGAGCCAGGAAGCGGCGGCCGTCGTGAGGGAGAAGATCTTGTCGGCGTAGGTGGACGCGGCGTGTTGGTCGAGCAGTTGGCGCGCGTGCAGCAGGATGTCGCCACGGAGCTCTTGAAGCGACGGGATCGCGATCGAGAGCGAGCTGATCTTATAGTAAAGGGTTTCGTCGAACCGGCCGTTGTCCGCGAGCTCGGAGAGATGATTGGAGCCGGCGAGGACGAGGCGGAAGCGGCGGGCAAACGGCAGAAAGACGTCGCGGCTGCCCATCAAGGTGGCGAGGATCTTCTGCTGGGCGGGAGTGAGCTGATCGACGCCCAGGACGATGAGGGTGCCGGCATCGGCCGAGAGCAGGGTGGGGGCGAGGACCTCAATAAGGTGGGCGACTTCGAATTGGGCAGCCTCACAGACCATAATGGGGCCGTCGCGGAAAATGGAAATGGCGGCGAGATCGCGGGCCAGGGGTTCGAACGGACTGCCAGGTTCCCCTTGAAGGAGGAGCACGGCGCGGAAATCGCGAACCTTCCAGAGTCGATGAGTGAGGTCGCGGAAGGCTTCGCAGCGGCCCGGGAAATGGACGGGAGCGTAGGCGAGTTCGCCGTCGAAGGGTTCGGCGGCGGCGATGGTGGCTGGCGTCGAGCCGAAGGGGGAAGCGGAATTGCCACGCCGGGCGGCGGGCAGGGGAGAACTGGAGCCCTTGCCCGGCAGGGCGGCGTCGCGCGAACCGGTGCGCGAGATCGTCTCGTTGATTTTCTCGAGGAGCGTCTTGGGGTTGGCGGGCTTGTTGAAAATGCCGGCGACGCCTTGTTTGCTCAGCTGAATGGCGAGTTCGAGGGTCAGCGAACCGGAGACGAAGATGATCGCGATATCGGGGATGATCTTACGCAGTTCGTGCATGAACTGCTGGCCGTTCATTTCCGGGAGTTCGTAGTCGATGATGACGAGTTCGAATTTGCGCTCGCGAGCGGCGGCCAGGGCAGTGTGCGGGTGTTCGTGGCCCGAGACGGAGTAGCCGGCCTGACGCAATAGGAGGCCCTGCATCTCGCGGAAGACGGACGAGTCTTCCACGACCAGAACGTGGGCGCGCGGCGAGGCGACTTTGATCTCTTCGCTCATTGGGCAAGGAGCGATTGACGCGTGCAGGGCGAGCCGGCGAGCCTCGAATGAAGCAAGTGAACTGCGGGCTTGAACTCAGCGGCGGTCATGGAAATGGTAGCGATGCTTCATACTACGTTACATTGATCGGCTGAGCTATTCGTAAAAGTGCGCGGGCGATCATGTAATACTGCTTAGCCACACCGCCCCCCGAACCGCATGCGCAGCCAAATCCGTGTCGTCCTGATCGAAGATGAAACGATGTTTCGTCAGCTCATCTTGCTCACTTTGGGCAAGGTGAAGGGCATTCAGGTCGTGGGAGAGTTTGGTTTGGGGAAGCCGGGTTTGGAATACTGTGTGAAGGAGAAACCCGACATGCTCGTGGTTGATTTGATGCTGCCGGACATCAACGGGCTGGATATCGCGCGGGAAGTGCGACGCTTGTTGCCGGAGATGAAGATCCTCGTGATCACGGCGCATCCCAGCGAGCGGTTGCCGGCGGAGTTGATGTCCATCGGCGTCAATGGCTACGTCGATAAGACCGAGCCGATCGAATACGTATTGAGCGCCGTGGAGACGGTGCGAGCCGGCGGAATGTTTTTTGCCAGCAAGGTGCGGGCGAAGGGGGGCTCGCTCTCGGGAGCGAAGCGGCCGCTCGATGTGCCGTTGACGGAGCGCGAGCAGGAAATCGCACGCCTGGTGGCCGCGGGGCAGATGTCGAAGGAGATCGCGGCGAAATTGAATCTCAGTGTGCGCACGGTGGAAAAGCACCGCGCGAACATCATGGAAAAGGTGGGGGTGCGCGAAGTCGCGAGTCTCACTCGCTGGTGCATCCAAGTGGGTTTGGTCGATAACTGAGGCCGGCAGGGCGAAGGCGGATCGGGGGCAGGGCGACTGCAACATGCCGTGCCCGGAAGACGGCAGGTCGAGAAGAGGGTGCCCCTTAGCTTGGGCCGACGAAATCGCGCAGTGGGCCAGCGATAAGTTCGAAGTCTCGCGTGATTAGGGTGAGGTCGTCGGCGTTAACATCGGCACCGTTGGGGGAGTCGAGCCGGGCCTCAAGGGCCGCCATGCGCTTGGACAAATCGTGAGCGCCCATCAGGCGGGAGTTGCTCTTCATGCTATGGGCGACGCGGTGACGGTTCTTGCGGTCACCACCGCCGAGCTCGGCGAGCGAAACCGGGAAGTCGCGCAAAAAAGTGCGGACGAGCGTGCGCACGTTGTCCTCGCCCAACACGGAGGCGAGTTCGGCGAGTTCTTCGGTGGGCGGCGGCACACTGGACATGCGGCGTCGAGTGCGTCGCTTTCCCGCAGTCAGCGCAAAGAGAAAAAACTACGGGAAACGCGAAGGCCGGAACTGCGGATCACGCGTAGGGACGAGGAGCCGCGAGGAAAGGGGCGTCGCGCCACGGGACAAACCGCAGGCCATTCCAGCCAGGTTATTTCGGGCCGGCTGGTGAAGGCGGACGACGTGGGAATGGAGGGTTTGTCCCTCGACAAGGGGGGACGGGCCGAGTTTTCTGCCGGAGGTTTTGTCCCTTTGCATGAGCCCCTCGTTTTTTGCGCCATTGTCTTCCTCGTTGAGCCCGCTTCTGGCGGTGACTTCCGCGACCGAACACACCGTAGCGGCGACGGTTTTGGTGGCGGGAGTGGCGACCGGATGGTGGATGTGGCGTCAGTCGGCCCGGCGAACGAACGAATTACGGGCCAGCGAAGAGCGATTTCGGGCGCTCTTTGAAAATGCCGTGGAGGGAGTCTACGAGAGTCCGCCCGAAGGTGGTTTTCGCAGCGCAAATCCGGCGTTGGCGCGCATCCTAGGTTATGCTGATGCCGAGCAATTGCTCCGGCTGCCACGCAGTTCAAACGTGAGTGTTTATGTTTCGCCGACGCGGCGAGAGGAGTTTTTTGCGGCCCTGGGGGACGGCGACCGGGTGACGGAGTTTGAGTCGGAGATTCGGCGGCCGGACGGATCGACGGCGTGGATTTCCGAAAACGTGCGGGCGGTGCGGGACAGCGCGGGCCGGTTGCAGCACCTGCAGGGATTTGTCTCGGATATCACGGCGCGGAAAGCGGCCGAGGTTTCGTTGCGCGCGAGTGAGCGGCGCTATCGCGAACTCTTCCGCCATTCCCCTGTGGCGATCGTGGAAATCGATTCGCGGGAGACCCTCGCGATCCTCGGGAAGCTGCGCGCGGCCGGAGTGACCGATCTGGCGGCGTGGATCGAAGAGAATCCGGATCAGGCGGAAAAAGTGATCGGACATATTCCGGTGATCGACCTCAACACGGCCGCGCTGCACATGCTCTCGGCTCAAACGGTCGAGGAAGTGAGAGCGAATCTGCCGAAAATATTTACGCCCGAAGCGGTGGAGATGCGGAAGCGGGCGCTCCTGGCGGTCTGGGCGGGAGGCAACGTAGCGGAAGGAGAAACGCGGCTGGTGGCCCTCGATGGCACGCAGCGCGTCGTTTACCAACGCTGGTGGGTGCCGGTGGATGATGGGCGCCCGCTGTTTGAGCGCACGCAACTCGCGTTTGTGGACCTGACCCAAGTGAAGCAGGCGGAATCGGCGCTCGCGGCGGAACGTGAGCGGTTAAGTGTCACGCTGCGCGCTATGACCGAGAGCGTAATCACGCTGGATACGTCCGGGACAGTGCAATTCATGAACGAGGCCGCCGGAGAGCTCACCGGCTGGGCGCCAAGCGCGGCCGTGGGGCGGGCCATCGAAGAAGTGGCTGCGCTGCGCGACGAGCGTTCGGGTCGCACGGTCATGGCGCCCGTGGCCTCGGCACTCTCGGCCGACCGTCCGGTGGACTTGCCGCCGCAGACGGCACTGCGACCGCGTGGAGGGGCGGCCAAGTTGGTCGAGGGACGATGTGCGCCGATGCATGATTTGGTCGGTCGCGGTATCGGGGCGGTGCTAGTGATGCGTGACGTGTCCGTGCGAACCCGGATGGAAGTGGAGCTGTTGCGCGCCTCGAAATTGGAGTCGGTGGGGGTGCTCGCGGGCGGCATCGCCCACGACTTTAACAATCTCCTCGCGATCGTGATGGGTAATTTGACGCTCGCGCTCCTCGACGGCCCGACCGCGGCGACGGGCGGCAAATGGCTGCGCGAGGCAGAACGGGGAACGGTGCGGGCGCGCGAGTTGACGCAGCAGTTGCTGACTTTTGCAAAAGGAGGCGAGCCGGTGCGATCGGCGGTAAGGTTGGCGGATGTCGTGCGAGAAGCGGCTGAATTTGCCCTGCATGGTGCGGCGGTGCGATGTGAGTATGACATCGCCGAGGACGTGCGGCCGGCGGATGCAGACAAGGGCCAGATCGGGCAAGTCGTCCAGAACCTCGTGCTGAATGCGGTGCAGGCGATGCCCGATGGCGGGGTGATCCGACTGAGTTTGCGCAACGATTCGCTCACGGGAGTGCCGCTGACGCCGCTGGCGGAGGGCAACTACCTCAAGCTATCCATTGCGGATAGTGGGGTGGGCATCGCGCCGGATGATTTGGCCCGGGTCTTCGAGCCGTTCTTCACGACGAAGGAGCATGGCACAGGGCTCGGTCTCGCGACGGTCTACTCGGTGGTGCAAAAACACCGCGGGCACGTCGAGGTGGAGTCGGCGTTGGGGCGCGGCACGACCTTTCATTTGTGGATCCCGGCGGCGACGACCGAGCCAGCTGCACCGCCGGCGACGGCTACAGCCTTCGAGCCGTTGCGCGGACGCGTTTTGTTCATGGACGATGAAGAGCCCATCCGGGAGATGACGCAGACATTGCTCGAGCGCCTCGGCTTGGAGTCGACGGTGACAAGCGACGGCGGCGAGGCAGTGCGGCAATATGTCCTGGCGCGCATGAACGGGCAGCCGTTCGACGTGGTCATCATGGATCTTACGGTGCCGGGAGCGATGGGCGGGGCGGCGGCCATGCAGGAGATCTTGAAACTCGATCCCACGGCACGGGGTATCGTCTCGAGCGGCTACTCGAGCGATCCTGTGATGGCCAATTTCCGGGAACATGGGTTTTGCGGCAGTGTGCCGAAGCCCTATCGCGTGTCGGATTTTGCGCGGACGTTGCGCGAGGTGATGCAAAATGCCTGAACCGATGAGGCGGGCGTGGCGCGGGTTGCGCTGTGAGTGGTGATGCACATCGTGCGGGGATGAACCGAAGGATCTTCATTGCCTGGCTGATCGTGCTGCAGACGTGGGTCGGCGGGATAAATCCGATCCGGGCGGCAGACACTGCACGGGCGAGCAAGCCCGAGGTGCGCAAGGACGTGATCGCGGTGATCGAGGGGCAACTTGAGGCGTTTCGGGCGGGCGACACCAAGAAGGCCTACGGCTTTGCGGCCACGGCGCTGCGCGCACAAACGGCGCGGCGGCAATTCGAGCTCATCGTGCTGAACAATTACCCGGAAATCTGGAGCAACACGCGGGCAGAATTCGGCTTGGTGCGTGATGATGGAGTGCGGGCGACGTTGCTCGTGCAGGTCTTTGCGAAGGAAGCCAACGCGAGCTACGACTACGTGTTAGTGAAGGAACGCGAAGGCTGGCGCATCGAGAGCGTGCTGCGCCACGCACCGAAGAAGGCCGAGAAAGTCTGACGCACGGCGGCGGTTGACGCGATGCTGCCCCTGGCGGACACAGCAAAACAGAAGCGGCCGGCGGTCGTGACGGGGCTGTTTATCACGGCGAATCTGGCCGTGTTTGCATGGGAGCTTTGGCTGGGGATCGGCGAAAGCGACAAGATGCTGGCGAGTTTCGTGACGGAGCACGCGCTGGTGGCGAAGCGTCTGATCGGCCACGCGGGCGACGGGGCGCAGTGGCTGACGCTGTTGACGCACATGTTCATGCACGGCGGGGTGGCGCACGTGTTGGGGAATATGTGGTTCTTGTGGATTTTCGGGCGACCGGTGGAGGATCGGCTCGGGCCGGTGAAGTATTTCCTGTTCTATCTACTGGCGGGTGCGGCGGCGGCCGTGGCGCAGATCGTCGTGGATCCCGGCGCGACGGTGCCGATGGTAGGGGCGAGCGGGGCGATCTCCGGGGTGCTCGGGGCCTATCTGCTGCTATTCCCGACGGCGTGGGTGCTGGCGCTGGTGCCGTGGATCGTGCCGGTGCTGCCCGTGCCAGCGGTGATTTTCCTCGTGCTCTGGTTTGCGTTCCAGATGTGGAGTGGACTCGGAGCGCTCGCCGCGGGACTCGAAGGAGGCGTGGCGTGGTGGGCACACGCGGGGGGATTTATCGCGGGCGCAGCGATGATCTGGTGGGCGAAGCGGGCGCGGCTCGTGCGGAAGAAATAGGCCGCCCACGCGTGGGGCGGCCGGCGTGGCCTGCCGTTGGGCGGACCGTGCTTCGCCGCCCGCGCCGCGTATGGGCGCGCGGTCAGCCATATTGCGCGAGCGCGGTGGCGAGCGCGTGGCGCACCTTCTCGCGCAGTTGGGGCGGAGCGAGCACTTCCACATGGTCACCGTAGCGCATCGCGGCGTTCTTGATGTCGGCGTAGTTGTTCACGCGCAGCGTGATTTCTGTGCGGCCATCGGGCCGGTCCGTGCGCCGGGCCGACGGATGCCGGCGAAACTCCTCCCACGCATAGCCGGCCAGCTTCGGCGCAAACGCGAGGCGCACCTCGATGTCCTGGTTGCCGGCGAAGCGTCCGATGCTGCCCGCGAGGTGGTGGGCCGCATCAAAGTCCGCTGGCCGCTCGAATGTCATCCCCGTCGCGGCCACCTCCTGCATGCGCGAAAACAGGAAATGCTTGATCGTCGCTTGGCCGCTCACCCGCGCGATGAGCGTCCACTGGTGGTCGAGCGGGGCGAGATGCAACGGCTCCAGCCGGTGTTCCTTGGGCTCCGCGCCGGGCGTGAGCCGGAGATAGGTCACGCGCAGCTCGCGGCGATGGATCGCCGCATGCACCAGCAACTCCGCGAACCGAAACGCCCCGTCGGTCGTCGGTGCCGACACGACCGTGCCCAGCTCATTGAGCGGAAACGACACGATGCCGCCGATCAACGGCGTGAGCGCCCCGAGCGCCGACACCAGCTCCGCCGAGGCGCCCTCCGCCGCGGCAAACGCGTGCAAAGCCACCGCCACCGCAAACGCTTGCGCCGGCGAAAACTTCACCATCGGCAGAAAATCGCAGGTGTGCGCGTAGAAATAAGTGCGGGCCGAGGCATCCCGCTCCACGGGCGCGCCGAGATCGTTGGCCATCGTCTCGAGATCGCGGCGGATGGTGCGCTCGTCCACTTCAAGTTCCCTGGCGAGATCGATCGCCGTCACCTTCTCGCCGCGGCACAACCGCTGGTGCAGCACAAAGAGGCGGACGAGGATGGCCGGACCGAGCTCGCGCTCGTTCCGTTTCGTGGATTTTTCAGGGGGCGGGCCGGAGTCGGGCATGGGGCAGGCGATGCGCAGTTAGCGCGGATCGAGGTGGGAAAAGGGGTGAAGCCGGGGCAAGCGCGGTCGTGACCGCCGACGCAAACCGCGGGCCGCAATTTTGCCAAAACGAAAAAGCGCGCGCCGCAGAAGCACCCGGATGTTCAATCCCGAAGGGCCTCCCTTGCATCCAAGGCAAGGCATGGGCCACAGAGGGCACGGAGCGTAGATACAGAGATCACTGAGCAAACCGGGAAAATACGCGTGGGGCCAAGCGCTGAGGTTTTAGCCCGTGGGCTTCCCGATGAGGCGGATTTGTTGGGGTCCATGCGTGGTCAATCAACCGGCCTCGCCGATCCGGGCCGATCCGCGCAATCCGTGGACCAGCCATCCGAAAAAGCCGTCCGCCGATCGCCCAACGCACCCTCCGGCTTGCCCGACTCCGCCTCGTCGCGGGAAGACCGCCGTGGGCCGTGTCCGATACGATCTCGCCGGCACAAAATCCGATCTTTCCTTCGTAAGACGCGATCTCGGCGCCGCGTGGAGCGATCTCGGCCGAGCCGGAACCGATCTCGGCGGCTCCGGAAGGCGTCGCGACTGAGCCGGAAGCCCCCTGGGCCAGTCCGGAACCCGATCTCGGCAAATCGGGAAGCCGTCTCGGCGAACCGGGAAGCCATCTCGGCTAGTCAGGAACCCATCGCGGCCGCCCCGGAAGCCCGCTCCCTCTTTCCGGAACGCCTCGCGGTGCTCCCGGACCCCGTCTCGTCCTTCCCGGACGACCTCTCGGCCACCCGGGA
This sequence comes from Opitutia bacterium, assembly GCA_947453695.1. Classification (GTDB taxonomy): domain Bacteria; phylum Verrucomicrobiota; class Verrucomicrobiia; order Opitutales; family Opitutaceae; genus GAS368. The sequence goes on along the minus strand of CANGHW010000002.1, from coordinate 86,415 downwards.
ACAGGTCTCGCCGTGCGCGGAAGCCGCCTCGGCCAACCGGCAACGCCTCTCGGTGGCTCGGGACCCCCGCTGGCTCCTCCCGGAACGGCCGCATGCCTGGCCGGAATCACGCCCTTCTGGCCCGGATAGGGTCGCGTTCGTCAAAGAAGCTTCATTTACGGCACTTGAGCCGGCGTGGGGTGCGCGTCCTGGCCGAACCGCGAAAACAGAAAACGGGGTTCAGAAATCGCCGCGGTTTTGGTCGGAGCCGAAATTTCGCGCACTTTAATCACCTGAAGGCGAAGCGGTTGTGAGGCGCTTGGTCGTGCCGGACATCAGGTGTCCGGCACGGGTTGCTATCCTCGTTGCGTTGAATCGATCCACGCCAACCCGACCGGAAAGTCACTTCCCATCGCGGCCGGCGGGGATCAAGGAAACTCAAAAATAACCATCAAACAACGAAAGGATAGGGTAGAGCTATGACAGGAGAACAAACCAGTAAGATGACCGCCTACGACAACACGGAAGTGTTGTTGGTGGGGGCGACTGAGACCAGTGGCATTGCCGGCTTCCCGGCGGTGCTGACGGCCTTCAGCAACGAGCTCGTGGGGCTTCGCGCCCTGGCGAGCACTCAGGGGCAGATCACGCGTGGCCAGACCGCCGTGCGCAATCAGATGCTCGAGGGGTTCACCGGCAAGACGCTGGAAATCGCCGGCATCGTGGGTAGCTACGCCCATGACGCCGGGCTGCCGGAATTGTCGGCCCTCGTCGACGTCACGCGCGGCGATTTCAACGCCACCCGGCTCGTCCACCGCCCGCTGCTCGCGCAACGGGTGCACGACGCCGCGACGGGCGTGTTGCCGAAGCTCGCGGGGCTCGGTCTGACGGCGGAAACGCTCACGGCGTTTCAGCAGCAGATCGATGACATGCGGGCGAATGCCAACCTCCCGCGCCAGAAGATCGCCGACCGGAATGTTGCGACCAAGCAATTGGCCGCGGCTTTCCGGAAGGTTGACGGGATCTTGGGGGAGCAGATCGACCGGCTGCTGTTGCCGCTCGAGAAGACTAACCCGGGGTTTTACGCCCGCTACCAAGCGGCGCGGATGGTCATCGGGTTGACGGGCGGCCGCAGTGCGCAGCCGGCCCAGACCCAGGCGACGACGAATGTGACGACGGCCTCTGCGGCCGTTGCGACCGTCGCGGCGACGTCACCAGGGACCGAGCAAAAGGCCGCGTGAGACTGGGTTGAAAAACAACCGCTTCCGCAGGTCACCCAGCGCCACGCCATCACCGGCGTGGCGCTTTTTACGTAGTGCTACACCACGGTGGAAGCGCAGCGACGTGGTGATGGGCGCACGCCGGCGGAATTGTCGCGGGCGCAGCGATGATCGGGTGGGCGCAGCGATTATCGGGTGGGAGAAGCGGGCGCGGTGGGTGCGAAAGAAATGAGCGCCGGCGGCGCTCATTTCTTTCGGAGAGAGCAGAGCGAAGATCGAAGTTCGGGAAGTGAACTGAAAACAGAGGGGGGCGCGGTGGTTTTCCGATCGTCGAACTCCGAGCCTCGATCTCCGGACGGCCAGTGGCCGTTAGTGGCCGCCTTCCAGGTCGCCGGGTTTGAGGAGCGAGGCGAAGGTGCCTTTGTTGGCAGCTTTCATGTAGGCCTCTTTGGCCTCGATGGTGCCGTCCTTCACGCGGTTCATGAGGCTGTTGTCCATCGTGATCATGCCATCGGCGCCGCCGCTCTCGATGATGGACTTGATGTTGGCGATCTGGCCGCTGCGGATCGTGTTGGGCAGGGCTTCGTGCGTGAGGAGGATTTCGTGGACGGCGCAGCGGCCCTTGGGGATGCGTTTGCAGAGGAGCTGGGCGACGACGCCAGCGAGGCAGCTCGAGAGCATGACGCGGGCTTGGTTCTGCTCGTCGGCCGGGAAGGTGTTGATGATGCGGTCGATGGTCTTCGGGGCGTTGTTGGTGTGGAGGGTGCCGAAGACGAGCATACCCATCGAGGCGCAGCCGAGGGCGAGGCGGATGGTCTCGAGCTCGCGCATTTCGCCGAGGAGGAGGATGTCGGGGTCGTGGCGCATGGCGCCTTTGAGCGCGGCGGCGAAGGACTCGGTGTGCTCGCCGACTTCGCGGTGCACGATCACGGATTTTTTCACCGGGTGGACGAACTCGATGGGGTCCTCGATGGTGATGATATGCTTCGCGAGGTTGCCGTTGATGTAGTCGATCATCGCGGCGAGCGTCGTGGACTTGCCGGAGCCGGTGGGGCCGGTGACGACGACGAGGCCCTGGTCGAGGTGGCAGAGTTTCTTGAGGGCCTCGGGGAGATTGAGCTGCTCGAAGGAGAGGATCTTCGCGGGGATCTGGCGGAAGACGGCGGCCTGGCCCCAGTGGTTGTAGAGGTAGTTACCGCGGAAACGGGCGACGCCGGGAATCTCGTGGGCGAGGTCGAGGTCTTTGCGGTCGAGGAATTCGGCCCAGCGCTTGGGCGGGCAGATTTCCTTGAGGAGCGACTCCATGGTGCGGCCGTCGAGCACAGTGTCGTTGAGCGGCACGAGGGAGCCGGAGGTGCGGGTCTTGGGTGGGAGACCGACCGTGAGGTGCAAGTCGGAGCCGCCCTTGTCGAGCATGGTGCGGAGGAGTGAGTCGATGGCGGCCATGAGAAATTACGGGTGAATCAAATCGTTAAGATTTCCGTAGACGAAGGTGTCGCCAATCGGGCGAGCTCTCCACCCGTCCCGGTAGCGTTCAAGCTGAATCGCAATCCCTGAAAATTCCTTTTCGGAATCCTCCATGTAGCCGAACGCTTGCAGACGATCGCTACTTGTGAGCGCGGCGAGGGTGTCGCTCTTCATATTATAGTAGTATTTGTCGCCGGGCACGCCGCTGAGACCACAGGCATTGAAGTCGCACCAAAGTGCCGGAAGAGAGATCTGTTCTTCGCGAGACATCAGCGATGATTGAATTGATTGATCACGTGATCTTCGCCTTCAGCACGCGGTTTGCGATGTTGAGGTGGGCGACTTCGGGGGCGATTTTGCCGTCTTTCCAGAGGCCGAAGACGGTGTTGTCCATCAGGCACATTCCTTCCTTCACGCCCGTCTCCATCGTGTTGCGCAGGCCGGTGCTCTTGCCCTCTTTGATGAGGTTTTGGATCGCGGTGTTGCTGACGAGGATTTCGCAGGCGAGGACGAGGCCGCCGTCGACGCCGGGGAGGAGGCGTTGGCAGACGACGCCGCGAAGGCTCTCGGCGACGCTGGAGCGGATCTGGGCTTGTTGGGCGGGGGAGAAGACGTCGAGGAGGCGGTTGAGGGTCGTGGAGGCGTCGCTCGTGTGCATAGTGCCGATGACCAAGTGGCCGGTCTCGGAGGCGCTGATCGCCATCTCGATGGTCTCGAGGTCGCGGAGTTCGCCGATGACGATGACGTCGGGGTCTTCGCGGAGGGCGCCTTTCAGGGCGGAGGCGAAGGAGCGGGTGTGGGGGCCGACCTCGCGTTGGGTGACGTTGCAGCCGCGGGCGGGTTGGACGACCTCGATGGGGTCTTCGACGGTGATGATGTGGTCGGTGCGCGTCTCGTTGAGATAGGCGACCATCGAGGCGAGGGTGGTGGTCTTGCCGGAGCCGACGGGGCCGGTGATGAGGATAAGACCGTTATGGTAGGAGAGGAGCTTGTGGAGGGTGGCGATGTGGGCGGTGTAACCGAGGTCTTCGAGGGTGCGGGTGTCGGCCGGGACCATGCGGTAGGAACCGGCGGCGCCGTTCTTGTGGAACATCAAGTTGACGCGGTAGCGGTCGGTGGCGCTGAGGGCCAAGGCGTAGTCGAGGTCCTTTTTCTCGAGGAAGATTTTCTTTTGATGCTCGGCGAGGAGGGAGGTGTTGAGGCGAAGGGCGTCCTGCGCGGTGAGCACGTATTCGGAGAGAAACGTGAGGGCGCGGTTGCGGCGGATGAAAGGGCGGGCGCCGGTGGAGAGATGGAGATCGCTCGCGCCGTAGTTGCCGGTGTCGGCGAGGAGTTGGCGGAGCGCGGCGGCGAGGGAGGCGTCGTCGAGGGCGGGGATGCTCTCGAAGGCGAAGCGCGGGGCGCCGCCGGGCGGCCGGGGGCCTTTGGGGGCGGTGAGGCCGCGGACGGTGGACGGAATATAACTTGCGGAGCCAGCGGTGGGGATAGCAGAGGCGGCAGGCGGGACGAGGAACGGGGCTTGGGTGGCGTTGTCGACGAAAGGGTCGTCAGCCGGGGCGCTGCGCTCGCCCTTGGTGACGGCGAGGTCGGCGAGTTTCTCGAGTTTCTCGATGTCGTTGACGATGCCGGCGTCGACGAGCTCCTGGGCGAAGCCGACGATGTCGGCGCCGTCTCCGAGGGTGGCGCGGACCTGGAGGGCCTGGGGGCGGGTGAAGAGGCTATGGTCGATACCGAGCCGGACGAGCCAGAGAATGTCGTTTGTCATGCGCGGCGGAGGAGGGTGGCGAAGCGTGGCGGCGCGAAAGGGGCAAGCCAAGCGAGAAGGCGGGAACAAAGGGCGCGGAGGCGGCTCTGTGCGGGCATGAATCATCCTAACGACCAGTCGAACCGGGTAATTTCTGCGGTTTCTGTCAGCACCAAGCAGCGAGTGAGCGGCGTGCGCCGGCTCGTGGTGTGGGGGGCCGTCGCGCTGGCTTGTTCGGGGGCGGTGCTCCAGACCGGTTGTGTGGCGGTGGTGGCTGGTGCCGGGGCAGGAGCGGCCGTGGCGTATGTGCGCGGTGATCTGGATGCGACGGTGAGCGCCGGCTACGACAAAGCGGTAAAAGCGGCTAACGCCGCGGTGGCCGACCTAAAGTTTGCGAAGGTATCGGAGAACAAGGACGCGCTGCAGGCGATTTTGATCGCGCGCAATGCGGCGGACAAACGCATCGAAATTCGCGTCGAGAAAGTCGGCGACAGCGTCGTGAAGGTGAAGATCCGCGTCGGCGTGTTTGGCGACGAGGCGCTGTCGCTCGCGATCCTCGAGAAGATTAAGGCGAATCTGTAAGCGGCGTGAGGCGCAGGGCAATGCCGTCGGGATCGGTGAGCAACTGGTCGGCGGCGAGTCCGGCGCGGGAGAACGTCGCGGCGGCGAGGCCGAGTGCAGTCGCAGAGCGGGGGCGACGCGGGTGGCCCCACGTGTTGATCGCGACGTGATGGTGATAGCCGTCGGCGGCGAGGAAGCGGGCTCCGGGGTAGGAACCTTGCATGAGGTCCATACCGAGTTGGGTGCGGTAGAACGCATCGCTGCGCGCGAGATCGGTGACACGGAGATGAAGGTGACCCCACGATGCACCGGCGAGCGGCCGGGCGGAAGGCGGTGACGCGCCGGCCACCAAGGTAGGAACGTTGAGAGGTTGAGTGACCATGGCGAGTTCGCCGCCGGAGGTGCGGGGCCAGACGGTGCGCGGGCGGTCGCAGTAGAACTCAAGGCCGTTGCCATCCGGGTCGGTAAAGTAGATCGCTTCGCTGACGCCGTGGTCGGAGGCGCCGTCGAACTCGACGCCGGCCTGACTCGCGAACTTCAACCACGCGCCGAGGGCGGGGGCCGACGGAAGCAGGAGTGCGGCGTGAAAGAGGCCGGCGGCATCGGGCTCCGCGGCCGGCGCGGTGGCGTCAGATTGGAGCGTGAGAATAGCAGGCGAGGATGGCGTGGTCGCGAGGTCGGCGTGGGCTAAGCCTTGTGCAATGACGGAGAGGCCGAGCTGGCGCACGTAGAAATCGACGCTGCGTGCGAGGTCGGAGACGCGTAGCTGGATCGAGCGGAGTTGGAGCGTGGAGGTCATGCGGCTTGGGCGAGGCGGGAGAGGATGGTTGGAGACTCGGCGATCGCCGAGGGGCCGGCGGGATTGCCGGCGTTGAGACTGTGGGCGTAGATGAACTGGACGTCGGTGATGCCAATGAACCCTTGGACGGCGCGGAGGCAGGGCTTGAGGGAGTTATTGGCTCCGCCGGGGGGCAAAAATCGCTGCCGCTCGCGACGGTGATGACGGCGCGTTTGTTTTTCGCGAGTCCCTCGACGCCGCCAGAGCTCCGGGTGATGGTGCGACCCAGGCGGACGATCTGGTCTATCCACGCTGTGAGTGCCGCGGGGAGAGAGAGGGTAAATTGGAGTGGTGATCACGAGTTGATCGGCGGCGAGGAACTCGACGACATAGCGGTTGGAAATGGCGATGGCCTCGCGAGCGGCGGGCGACGGGGTGTCGGCCAGGGGAAAGGTGCCCTCGACCCATGCTTCGGTCTCGAAGGGCGGTGGCTCATGTCCAACGACGCGGACGATGTCCTGGCCGGGCGGGTGGGCGGCACTCCATGCGGTGAGAAACTCCTGGCCGAGCTCTCGGCTGTGGGAGCGGGCGCCGCGTGGGCTGGCGTCGACCTGCAGCAGCGTAGAGCGGCTGGCGGAGTTTGAATCGATGGTATTCGTGGAGCGATGTGGAGTGGATCGAAGGCGGTGGTTGATACTAATGAAACTAATTTTGTTACATATTGGTCGAAAAAAATGCTGCCCTACTCAGGGCTTCTTGGAGCCCGGGCAGACGGGGCGGAGCTGCTCATGGATCGAGGCGAGGGTGACAAGAGCGAGCTCGGCCTCCATGCCCGCTTGGGCCTTGACGAAGGCGGTGTGGAGGATCGCCTCGATCTTGGCTCCAACGGGGCACTTAGTATTGGGAGCGAAATGCGCCATGCCGTGGGTGGGCGCGGGCTCAGCTGCGCGATAGATATCACGAAGTGTGATCTGGTCGAGCGGAGCGGCGAGGGAGAACCCCCCGCTGGCGCCCTTTTGCGTGTGGACGAGGCCGGCTTTGACGAGGCCCGAGAGGAGGCGGCGGATGACGACCGGATTGGTATCGACGCTGGCGGCGATCTCGGCCGACGGCACCGCCGCGCCCTGGCGGTAGGCCAGATAGGCGAGGATGTGGACGCTGACGGCGAAGCGTGAGTTTCCGGTCATGGCTTAATGTAACTAACGGTGTTACGGTTGGTGGGCGTGTCAAGGAACAGATAGGTGAAGCGCAGAGGCTCTGGACGTGATGCGGCGCTTGGTGGAAGGGTGGTCAGGGCATATCCGAGGTTGCAAAGGCGGGGCTTTCACCGACGCTGACCGACTTAACTATTTGTCATGCTGAAGAAAATATTTGCGAAGCTGCGCGATACCATCGCGCCCTCCCGCGCCAAAAAGGCGGCCCAAGCCGAGCCCGCCAAACCTGTTTCACCGTCACAAGCGAAGTCACACGTTTCGTCGCATCGCGGTGAACCGCGGAGCGAGGGCCGTGGCGACCGCGGCGGAAGCCACGGATCTGGCGGACGGCCGCACGACAAGTATCGGGGGCAGCCGCGTGACCCGCGTGATGAGATGCCGCGCGAACCCCGGGGTGCCGGTGGGGCGCGCGGTGAGCACGCGCACGAGCCGCGCGGGCACCGCGATGACCATGGTCCCCGGCGTGACGAACGTGGTGGCGGCGGTCGCGGGTTGCACTCCCGGTCGGGCGGTGGCGCCGCTCGCGGTGGTCCGCGGGGCGAGCGCGAGCGGCCGATGATCGACAAGTCGTTCGATCATCCCCGCACGGCGGATATCAAACCGACAGTGCCGGTGGATATCCCGAAGATGGACACGGCATTTACGGCGCTGGGGTTGTCGGACGCGCTTGCGTTTGGCGTGCAGGAGATGGGCTATGTGAATCCGACGCCGATCCAGGCGCAGGCCATCCCGGTGGTGCTCAAGGGCGGCGACGTGATTGGTTCTGCACAGACGGGCACGGGCAAGACGGCGGCGTTTGCACTGCCCATTATTCAACGACTCGGGACGCACGGAAAACTGCGTTGCCTCATTCTCGAACCTACGCGCGAACTGGCGCTGCAGGTCGAAGAGGCGTTTCAGAAATTTGCCAAGTTCACGGATCTCCGCGTGACGATCGTCTACGGCGGCGTGGGCTATGGAAAACAAGAGGACGATCTGCGTCGCGGCATGGATATCCTTGCGGCGACGCCGGGCCGGTTGCTCGACCATTTGGAGAAGGGCAACTGCTCGTTGGCTGACGTGGATATCCTCGTGCTCGACGAAGTAGATCGCATGTTGGATATGGGCTTTTTGCCCGACGTGAAGCGCATCGTGCAAAAGTGCCCGAAGAACCGGCAGACGTTGTTCTTCACGGCGACTTTGCCTCCGGAGCTCGAACAGCTCGCGGGTTGGGCGCTGCGCGATCCGCTCAAGGTGGAAATCGGCCGTCAGCGTTCGCCAGCGGAAACGGTGTCGCACGCGTTTTATCCGGTCGTGGCGTCGCAGAAGTTTGACCTATTGCAGCTGCTGTTGGACCAGACGGACTTCAAGAGTGTGATCATTTTCTCGCGCACGCGCATGGGTGCGGATCGTATCGCCCATCGGCTGGAGGCCAAAGGCCACACGGTGGCGGTGATGCATTCGGATCGCAGCCAGCGGGAGCGCATCGAGGCGCTGGATGGATTTAAGAGCGGACGTTATGAAGTGCTGGTAGCGACCGATATCGCGGCGCGTGGACTCGACATCGCGGGCGTCTCGCACGTCGTGAACTATGACGTGCCGGAAAATGCTGAAGACTATGTGCACCGCATTGGCCGAACCGGCCGTGCGCAGAACACCGGCGATGCGTTTACCCTCGTGACCGAAGAGGACGTGCGCGATGCCCGCTCGATCGAGCGCTACATGGGTGTCACCGTGGAGCGAAAGAAGATCGAAGGCTTCCCTTATATTTACTCCGCGCTCTTTGATGAGAAGGCGCTCGCTGAGACCGTGGCGGCGGCGGCTAAGCCGGTGAGCCGGTTGCACCGTGGCGTGCGGCGCTGACCGGCGGCGAAGTCCGCCGGTTAGATTGTCAGAAGAGTTCCGCGCGGAGAGGCGGAGAGTTAACGGCTCTCGAATTTATTCGTCGCCGTTGACGAGTTTGTAAGTGAGAGCCGCAACGGCGGCGCCGCCAAAGTTCCCGACGAGGAATACCCAGAGGTTGTTCCACGTTTGGAGGCCCATCAGCGTCACACCGACCGCGACCGCAGGATTGAAGGCGCCGCCTGAGACGCCACCCACAGCGAAGACCCCGGTCATGACCGTCATGCCGATGGCGAGGCCATAGAAGGAATTACCGGCCGTGCCTTTGGCCGTCGCGGTATTGAGGACGACCCACGCCAGGGCGAAGGTGAAAAGGAATTCGCTGAGGAGCGCGGCTTTCCAGCCAATTCCGAACGCGACGGCGGCGCCGGGGAGCTTCATGAATTGCATGAGCCATGCGGCGACGGCGGCGGCGGCGAACTGCGCCAGCCAGTAGGGGAGGAGGTCGACGGTGGTGAGTTTGCCGCGGATGAAGGCGGCGAGCGAGACGGCCGGGTTGAAGTGTCCGCCGGAGACGTGACCACCGGCAAAAATCATTACCATCAGCGAGGCACCAATGGCGAGAGGAGCGAGCGCGCCGGCATTGGGTGGGATCACAGTGCAGCCGATCGTGAAGATCAGAAAGAACGTGCCGATGAACTCGACGAGGTATTTTTTCATGGAGGGCAGAGCGGGAGGAAAGACTTGTAGCCGCCTTTGACGTTCTGCGGCTGAACCAGTGAAGACAACGCGATTTCCCGACGACCGAGCGGCTCCGCGGTGGTTAAGGAACGTGGCGACTTGAGGCGGCCGAGGACTGCAGGAATGGATTAAAATCGTGCTTGATTCATATTCCTCAATAGGAATATGAGACTGTCGTGGAGCTGGTGAAAATCTATGAATGCCTGTGTGACCTTACTCGGTTGCGACTGCTCCATGTCTTGGTTCAGGGACCGCTGTGCGTCTGCCATTTTCAGGAGGTGCTGGGTGAGCCGCAGGTGAAAATCTCGAAGCATTTGGCCTACCTGCGGGATCGCGGGTTGGTGGAGAGCGAGCGGCAGGGCAACTGGGTGATTTATGCTTTGCCGGCCAAGCCTACGCGGGAGTTGACGTCTAACTTGGCGTGTTTGCAGGACTGCGCACGCGAAAATGCAGTGTTTAAGCGGGACTTGGCGCGCCTGAAGAAGATCGAGCCGGCGTGTGCGTGGGTGCGGGCGGGCGAACCCCAAAAAGCGCCTGGGCAATGTCGCTGCGGGCCTGGTGCCGCGACGTGACGGATTTCCTAGATTTAATGAAAAAAAACCAAAGCGAAGCGACTGAATCGGTAGGGTCTGAGGGCTGCGGATGCGCGGCTCCAGTAGATAGTTTGCCGGCCATGACTGTGTCGGCCTTGCGCGCGGTGTTGGCGGTGACTCCGGATCTGCCGCTCACGGTGCTCTGGCCGGACGGCGATCCGATTGAAGCGCATTTTCATGTCACCGAAATTGGGCGCGTGCAGAAAGATTTTGTCGATTGCGGAGGGACCGTGCGGCGCACGGTGACCTGCCTGTTGCAGACCTGGGTCGGCGACGATGTCGACCACCGAATCACGGCGGGAAAGCTGCTGAAGGCGTTCGATCACGCGGTGCCGGTGCTCGGTGCAGGGGATTTGCCGGTCGAGCTCGAGTATGAGGCCTGCAACGTCATCCAATTTGCCGTGACCGGTGTGGTGGCGGAGGCCGCGGGGCTCATCATTCAGCTCGGCTCGAAGCATACGGATTGCCTGGCGAAGGAGCTCTGCGTGCCGTCGATGAAGCAAGTGGGCGCGAGCGCCGGCTGCTGCTAATTTTTCAACTACAACCATGTCCACCTCCACTGCGAGCAAACCGACCATTCTGGTGCTGTGCACGGGCAATTCGTGCCGCAGCCATCTAGCCGAGGGGCTCCTGCGCCAAGCCGCGGGCGACCTGTTTGAAATTGCCAGTGCGGGCTCGAAGCCCGCGGGCTATGTGCACCCGTTGGCGATTCGTGCCATGGCGGAGGTGGGTATCGATATTTCCCGGCATCATTCGAAGCACATGAACGAATTCCTGAATCGTCCGGTCGAGACCGTGATCACGGTGTGCGGCAACGCGGATCAAGCGTGCCCCATTTTTCCCGGCCAGGTGAATCGGCATCATTGGCCGTTTGATGATCCGGCTCATGCGACAGGCACGGAGGAGGAGCAGTTAGCGGTATTTCGCCGAGTGAGAGAGGAGATCCGGCGGGTTTTCACGTCTTACGCCGACGGGCGGCGCGATGCGTTGAAGGCGGCGGGTTCGGTCAAACGATAGGGGTGGTGAAACAACAACCCTGTCACTCAACTCATTTTCGTCCAATGAAGCTGCCTCCCTGGTTGGTCGGCGAGTTTTTCGGCACCTTTTTGTTGGTATTTTTCGGCTGTGGTGCACTTGCCGTCGCTGTGCTGACCGACGCTCAGATGGGGTTTTTCCAGGTGGCGGCCGTTTGGGGGTTGGGGATCGCGACGGCGATTTATATCACCGGGTCGCTGAGCGGAGCGCATTTGAATCCGGCCGTGACATGCGCCCTGGCGACCGGAGGAGAGTTTCCGGCAAACAAGGTGGCCGGATATCTGGCCGCTCAGTTTGCGGGAGCTTTTGCGGCGGCGGGCGTGCTCCAAGGGATTTTCAGCGGGGCGCTCCGGGTTTATGAGGTGGCGCACGGAGTTGTGCGCGGGACTGCGGGTAGCGAGGCGACGGCCATGATTTTCGCAGAGTTCTTCCCGAATCCCGGTGGCAAGGCGTTGACCGACGTCATGCGAGCGACGGTGTCACCGGGCGCGGCGTTCGGCATCGAAGTCGTCGGAACCGCGATATTGGTTCTCGTGATTTTCTGTGTGAGCGATTCGCAGAACGCGGGCCGTCCTCGCGAGCTCAAGGCCGTAACGATTGGGCTGACGGTAACGCTACTGATTTCGCTGCTCGGGCCGCTGACCATGGCGTGTTTCAACCCGGCGCGTGATTTGGCGCCCCGGTTATGGAGTGCGCTGTGCGGCGGTTGGGGGACCGTGTCATTTTCGGCCAATGGGTGGGGCTGGCTAACCGTGTATGTGCTGGCGCCGCTGGTGGGTGGTCAGCTCGCGGGTTTGGCCTATCGGTTTTTTTTCAGACCCGCTTATGCCGCGGTGGCGAGCCGGGCGGACTGACGCGGGATTCGTTTGCATTGGAGCCGGTGGTTCGCACGGTCGTCAGCTCGCATGAAATTGGAGATTCCGGACGGAGAATTTGCGGGGTATATTTTCGATCTCGATGGCACCCTCGTGGACACGATGCCGTTGCACTATCAGGCGTGGGATGCGGCGATGCGGGATGCGGGTCTCAAGGTCACGCTCGACGAGGAGTTGTTCTATTCATTGGGCGGCGTGCCGACGCTCCGCGTCGCTGAGCTCATCGCGAAGCACTACGGACTGACGATCGACCCGCACCGGGTATTCCACGTGAAGGAGTCGCACTTCAAGGAATTGCAGGGAAATGCGGCTTTGATCGAGCCGGTGGTGGAGGTGGCGCGGCGGGTGGCGAAGACACATCCCGTGGCGATCGCGTCAGGCGGGCCGCGCGACGTGGTGCGGCGCTCGCTTGAGCTGGCGGGGCTGGCGCCGATGTTTAAGGTCGTGGTGAGTGCGGACGATGTCGTGCACGGTAAGCCGTCGCCGGATATGTTTTTGCTCGCGGCCCGGCAAATGGGGGTGGAGCCGACGGAGTGTCTCGTATTTGAGGATGCGGAACCGGGTATGCGGGCGGCGGAGGCGGCAGGCATGAAGTGGGTGCGGGTGGCGAGCCGGCGGTAGTGGCCGCTTGATGCCACCGTAAGCAATCGGATCTCGGAATAATTTCATTCCTCCGACAAAATCATCGGCCAGCTGATGGGTCGAAACCGCCCAAAAGAGCGAATAGTTTGGTTGCGAGGGAATTTCCTGCTTCCGCGTCGTGGGAGATTGGTATTCGAATCGTGCAATGAAGCTCGAATTTCTACTCAAGCCGTCGGTGCGCACACAGCCAATTTACGAACCAGGTAAGCCGATTGAATACGTGGCGCGAGATTTAGGCCTGGACCCCTCGAAAATTACAAAACTGGCTTCAAATGAAAATCCTTGGGGGCCTTCACCTCAGGCGGTGGCTGCAGCTAAACGCGCAATCGATCGCGGAGAAGTCTATCCGGATGGAGGATGCTACACTTTGCGCCATGCACTCGCAGAAAAATGGTCTCTCACCGCGGATCAATTTATAGTCGGAAATGGGTCCAACGAAATCATCGAACTATTGGGGCATGCGTTCTTAGCTCCCGGTGACGAGGTGGTAATGGCAACTCCGGCTTTTGCAGTCTACAAATTGGTTACTCTCCTTTTCGGCGCGAACCCAATCGAAGTTCCACTTACCCAATGGCGTCATGACCTCAACCAGATCTCTAAGGCAATTACCCGCAGGACGAAACTAGTGTTCGTTTGTTCCCCGAATAATCCCACTGGAACCGCAAACACCGAGGCTGAACTACTGGACTTTGCACGAAATCTGCCTGATCACGTCGTTGCGGTTTTTGACGAAGCATATGCCGAATATTTGGAAAATGCGCCTGACCTTCGGCCTTTGCTCGTTGAGAATCGAAAAGTCATTTGTCTCAGAACGTTCTCAAAGGTTTACGGGCTGGCAGCTTTGCGAGTAGGCTACGGATACAGCAGCCCGGAAATGTGCGCTGCGTTGAATCGCGTGCGTCAGCCTTTTAATGTAAATGCGATTGCTCAGTTCGCAGCAATTGCGGCCCTCAATGACGATGAATTCCGAAAAATGACAATTCGTGAAAACGCCCATGGACTGAAGCAACTCGAAGAAAATCTACTTAGTCTTGGCCTTCGATTTGTTCCTAGCGTCGCGAACTTCATGCTCGTTCAGGTGGGAGACTCGGCAAAGGCCTTTGAATCATTGCAATCGCAAGGTGTGATTGTGCGTCCGATGAAATCCTACGGATTAGATGAGTGGATCCGAGTAACAGTCGGTTCAAGCGACCAGAATCTGCGTTTTCTAAACTCACTAAAAGTTTCAAACTTTCGTCCGTGAGAAAATTTGCCTATCTAACGATCGTTTAATATTTTAAAAAACTATCGAATCAAAGGAATCCGTTCGGCCGATTAGCTTTTCCGCCATAGTTCAAGCGCGAATGAAACCCGTAAACGACATCCGCAAAATAATAAAATCAGTAAAAAATACCGGGTAAAATTCGCTTGCACAGGTAACTCTGTTGCATTTCTATCCCCATGAATCTGTAGGTGCACGCTTAGGGGTAGATCTGTGGAGTTCGAACAATTTAAGTTGAGCCATGTAATTTGGCCCGAAGAATGCACGTCAGGTTGCCAAGTTTCCGCAGCAACACAAATTTCTCGCCTAGCTCACTACCAAATCTACCACGCAAATGAAGAACATAGCCCGAATTGCCCTCGTATCAGCAGCCCTTGGTTCGGCTGCAAGCGCCGCACCGTTTTTGGCGATCGGAGATGGCGCCGAACTTTTTGTTACGGGCTCTCTCGGTGTGCGCGCTGACGATAACATTTACCTCACCAGCAACGGGATCAGCGATACGATCTTCGATATCAACCCTGGCGTCGAGCTTACGTTTGGCAAAGACGCGGCATTGAAGGGTTCTTTGTCCCTAGTCGACGCCTTCGCCAATTACTCGGATAACAGTAACCTAAACACCAATCTGTTCTCGGGCAATTTCAATGCAGCATATGACGATGCCAAATTGAAACTAAAATTCAATTTGGGCTACAATGAGCTGAATCAAAACGCGCCTGATATTCGCGGCCTAACCCGTCGTGATCAATTTGCTACCGGCGCGAATGCTGAAGTTGAAATTTCACAAATTACGTCAATTGGCACGGGTGTCAGCTTCAGCCACACGAACTACAAGCGGAAAAACTACGCTGACACCGACGAACTTACGGTTCCGTTGAATTTCTATTACAAGTGGACGCCAAAGATCGATCTCAGTGTTGGCTACCGTTATCGTGATTATCAAACGACAATCGGACAGGACTCCACGGATCATTATTTCAATGTTGGTGCACGCGGTGAATTTACTCCACTGCTCACGGGGCAAATCAGTGTTGGCTTCAATGAACGCAAGATTTCTGGTGGTGGCTCTGAGTCGCTACCCGGCCTTGAGGCAAGTTTGACCTATGCTCTCACCCCTAAAACAAATATTACGTTTGGTGGGTCTAATGATTACGGAACAGCTCCACAAGGCGCTCAGCAGAAGAATTTCTCTCTCAACGCCGGTGCGTCCACCGACATCAACTCTGAGTGGAAAGCTAATGTTGGTCTCAGCTACCGCGCGATCGACTATTACACTCGCACGGATGACTACATCGAAGGAACTATTGGGGCTACGTATATCGTTAATACTTATGCGAAGATTAACGCCTCGTATACCTATCGGAATAACAGTTCCGCATTGTCCGGCAGCGAATTCACCAATAATGTTTTCAGCATCACTGCCAGCCTGCGCTACTGAGACCTAGAGTAGATTTTTTAATTGCGGAAGAAGATCAAACGGTCTTCTTCCGTTTTTTTTCTATAATCCAAATATTGTATGTTAAGGACGTTGTTCGCGACGGTGTTCACATTAAGCTTCCTTGCCGCAATGTATGCTGCATCGCAAGAAGGGCTTTCAAGAACTTCTAACGTCGCGAAAAATAGCGTTTCAGAAAGTCAGGCATCGAAGGCGGATTATGTGTTGCAGCCCTCGGATTTAATTCGGGTCCAAATCTACCAGGAAGATGATCTTAATCGAGAGGTTCGTATCTCCCAGGAATTTACTGTTACCTTACCACTGATTGACACAGTGTCATTGAAGGGAAAAACGGCTCGGCAGGCAGAGGCCTATATTAGAGATCTTTATGCGAAAGACTATCTTGTGAAGCCTCAGGTCAACCTTAACGTAGTTGAATATGCTCCTCGACGAGTATATGTCGCAGGAGCTGTGGGAACTCCAGGAGTTGTCCTCTTTCAACAGGAGCAGGGCCTCAACTTAATCGAGGCCATATCAAGGGCGGGGAGTTTTAATCGTTTAGCCGACAAAAAACGTGTCACCTTAAAGCGAACAATTTCCGACGGGACAAGTGAAACCAAAACCATAAATGTAGAGGAACTCATGAAGGGGGATAGCAGCGAAACTTGGCCGCTGCAGCCCGGAGATGTGATCAATGTTCCCGAGCGAGTAATCTAAACGACGTATCTGATGGAAACAAACGAAAAAAAGAAGCAGGACGTCGGTGGTTATGGATATAACACTTACGGTGGGAATTATGCCGGCTATTCAGCCGTTGGCTACGGCTACGGTGACAATGGGGCCGGCGGCGTTCAGCGTGGATTTCAGGACTACCTCTTAATATTGCGCGAGCGGATATGGTATGTTGTGGTGGTGTTCCTGGTTGTTTTTTCTAGTTCTCTCGTCTATACTCTGAGCCAAACTAAGATATATAGGTCCAGTGCTACGGTCCAAATATTTCGTAGGGACCCTAATATTATCCAGGTCCAGCAGGTTAATGATAATGACATTCGTTCCGCAGAGGATTTGAATACCCAAATCAAGGTCTTGGAGAGTGGCAGTATCATACGCCGTGTCGCCGAACGTATTACAGGTGAAGATTTGCGCTCGTTTCTGGCTCCATACGAGCGCAGCAGTTCAGACTTGGCATTTGTTTCTGAAGTTTTGGCCCAGAATCGAAAGGTAGTTCAAACTCGCTTATCGCTAATTGTAAACATCACCTATGATCATCCGGATCGTTTTGTAGCCGCCAAAGTGGCAAATTTTTTCGCCGACGAATACCTTTCCCATAATACTAGAATACGAATCGATGATTCTCGGAATGCCTTCGACTCGCTCAATCTTACTGTTGATGAACAGAAGAAGAAAGTGGAACAGTTGGCGGATCAGCTTCAGGCTTACAAGGAAAAGAACAATATGGTGTCTCTTGATAGTCGAAAAGACATCGTAAATGAAACACTTAAAGCCATCAATTTGGAAGCTAGTCGGGCCGTAATTGCCCTAAATGCCGCGGAAATCCGATTAAATCAAGTTAAGGAGCATCGGGCGAAGGGCATCGACATGACTCAATTGCCCTTTGTGGCAAATCAGGCGCAAATTACTTCTCTAAGCCAGCAGCGTTCTACACAGCAAATTGCTATTGCACAATTGCGAGAGCGGTATCTCCCGAAACACCCCAAAATGGTGGAAGCGAGTAATGCATTGGCTCAAACTGAAAGAGAAATGAAGAAGGCGGTTGATTCGGTATGCGCTCAGGTAGAATCTGACTATCAGTCGGCATTACGGAATCACGATCAAATACAGGAAGATCTAAAGAGACAAAAGGCGGAGTCACTTGATCTCGACCGTTACGCTCTGCAATATACTAAATTGGAGCGAGACCTTAAGCTAAATGAGACAATTCTACAAAGCATCACTGGCCGAGCTAGAGAAACCTCGATGACGGGTTCGATTCAAACTCAAAACGCTCGTATCGTTGACCGGGCCTCTCCTGCGGCGGAAAGTAAGCCGGTGACTCCCAATATACCATTAAATTTAGGTCTTGGGGTGGTTGGGGGGTTAGGACTAGGGTTGGCATTTGCATTTTTTGTCGCCTTTATCGATGACCGAGTGAAGAGCTCATTCGATATTGAAGGAGTTGTGGGCCTACCACTGATCGGTATTATCCCACAGATTAAGCGAATGGATCAGCCTGAAAAAGCGCAGATCGTTGTTAGTAATGCAGACCGACAGGTTTCCGAAGCGTTTCTGACATTGCATTCAAGCCTACGCTTAAAAGATGAAAGCAAAAACGCGAAGTGCATCTTAATCACTAGCACAATTCCTGGTGAGGGTAAGTCCTTTACCACAACAAACTTGGCTCTGACTTTTGCGGCTCACGGAGAGAAGGTTATCGTGGTCGACTGCGATTTACGGAAGCCTAATATCCACAAGTCATTTCGATTGGAAAACATTAAGGGAGTCATTGATGTATGTGCCGGCACGTCTAGTTTGGACGATGCTGTCATACGCGGAGTGCAGCCCAATTTCGATATTCTACCTGCGGGAGGACGTGCTAAGAATCCGACCCAAATATTAAACAGTAAGAGTTTCGAAGTAATGGTGGCGGACCTCAGGAAGCGCTATGATCGAGTTTTTATTGATACGCCACCCCTTGCAGCCGTCAGCGATGCACTAATCATATTGCCGCTTGTTGATGGTTCGATCTTTACCATCTTCTTCAATAAGGTTCGTCGTAAGGCAGCTCAGTTCAGTGCCAAGAAATTATTGGATGCCAACGTCCCTAGCTTTGGAGCTGTTCTGAATGGATTGAATCTGGCGGTCTCGGGCTATTACTACGCTCAATACTACGATAAATCATACAAGGATTATTACGTGGTGATGTCTAAGTCTGAAGATCAGAAGTAAGTGACACTCCTTTGAGTTAACGAGAATCGCTCCGACCCTTTTGATATCCGTTGTAGTTGTATTTGACGCTTGCGAGCCCCGAGATCGGATTCAGCATTTGCAGTCCAAATGGCGAATTCCTTCGGAACTTCATTTAAGATCACTACTTGGGGCGAAAGCCACGGGGCGGCCGTAGGGGTTGTCGTGGATGGTTGTCCGCCTAAACTTTCCATTACCGCTGCAGAGATCCAGATGGAGCTAGACCGGCGCCGGCCGGGCCAAAGCGACATCGTTACACCACGAAAAGAAGAGGATCGCGTAGAGATTCTCTCGGGAATTTTCGAAGGGCGCACGACCGGCACTCCGATCGCGATGCTGGTGCGGAACTCCGATCAGCGGCCGGGTGCCTACGACGAAATGCGCGATAAGTTTCGCCCATCGCATGCCGACTACACGTATCAAGCGAAGTTCGGCATTCGCGACCATCGGGGGGGCGGACGAAGTTCCGCGCGGGAGACAGTGGGTCGCGTAGCGGCGGGTGCGATCGCGAAGAAGATCTTGGCCCTAGGTGGCGGTGCGTCAGGCGCGATTCCAGGAGGCGTGGAGATCCGCGCCTTTCTTACGCAGGTGCACGACATTATTGTGCCTGCGGGGGCGTTGAGTGAGTTCCCCTCACTCGCGGATGTGGAGGCGACGGCGGTGCGCTGTCCGCACCGCGCAACGTCCGAGAGGATGATTGAGCGCATAAGGGCCGTGCGCAGCGAAGGTGACTCCGTGGGCGGCGTGATAGAGTGCCGCGTGCGCGGTGTGCCGGTAGGCTTGGGCGAGCCAGTTTTTGACCGACTTGAAGCGGATTTGGCAAAGGCAATGCTCTCGCTGCCAGCGACAAAGGGTTTTGAGATCGGTAGCGGTTTCGCGGGCGCGTTGATGCGGGGCAGCGAGCACAACGATGTCTTTGTGCCCGGAAAGGACGGCCAGGTGCATACGGCGACGAACCGCAGTGGCGGCACGCAGGGCGGCATAAGTAATGGTGAGGAGATCGTGTTTCGCGTGGCCTTTAAGCCGACGGCGACGATTTTGCGGCCCCAGACGACCGTGGATAGCGAGGGTGCAGCGACCGAGTTGATTGGACGGGGTCGGCACGATCCGTGTGTGGTGCCGCGGGCGGTGCCGATTGTGGAGGCGATGACAGCGATCGTGCTGCTCGACCACTGGATGCGGCAGGCGGCGCAGAACAGGACGTTTTCCTTCTAATGGCCGCGCCCGAAAAACCACTCGTGTATCTCATCCTCGGCGCGGCCGGCTCAGGGCGGCGTGAAGTCGTGGCCGACCTCATTGAGGCGGGTATGGGAGAGGGCGAGACGTCCGCGATCTTGTTGGCGCAGAGTGAGGCGATCGATCCGGCGGACGGACGGTTGCCGCGGGTGGACCGCTGGGAGTGGCGGGATGGGTTTATCGTGGGCACGTTGCCATCGGAGGTTACGCGGGTGTTCTTTCTAACGGACGGCCACGAGAATCCCGTGGAGCAGATCGAGGTGTTCAAGGCTTGGCTCGAAGCGCAAGGAGGGGAACTCGGCCGGGTATTGACGGTGGTGAACTGTCAGCGGGCGGAGCGCCATCCCCCGTTGCTCGCGTGGTATGAGGCGTGTGTGCACTTCTCGGACATCGTGTTGCTCAACAAGCGCGACGGTGTGGCCAACAAGTGGATGAGCGACTTTCAGGGGCATTTTAAGAAGCAGTTTGTGCCGTGCCTGTTTGAGCTTATCAAAGACGGCAAGGTGAAGAACCCGGCGCTGGTGCTTGAGCCACAGGCGCGGCGGTTGTCGCACTTTCTCGATGCTGAACAGGACTGGGTATTCACCGATGTCGAGGGAGAGGTCATCGATGAAGACGACGAGACCGAGGGCGAGCAGGAGGTCACCGCTGCCGAGGAAGTGGATCCCTATTTCGAGCGTGATGCAGCGTGCCGGCGCGTGAAGCGGTTACCCGAGATCGCGAAATATCTGTGAGCGTTGATGTGCGCGCTCAGGGCGCGCGCCGGCGTTGGAAGTGGGCTTGGTAGTCAGGCGAATCCATGATGCGCCAGAGGCGTGAGCCGAGCTGCGGACGGGCGAGGTAAAGCAGCCCGCAAAGGCGGCTCAGCAGTCGGCTGACCGGTGTCCCGAACCAGACCAGGACCGCCGTCAGGCAGTAGGTGAGACCGATCGATAGCCCGAGGTTATAGGTGTGGGGGCCGAACTCAATTTGACGGAGACTGCGCGTGAGCAGATGGAGCACGAGCAGGGAAGCGAGAGCGGTGAGGCCGACGAGTCCGTGAGTGCGGGCGACGAGGACCACGCAGGCGGGCGGTCGGTAGGAGGGAAGGCGGGATTCCATCGGCGAGCGGACATAGTAGGCGACGAGCTGACGGGTGCAACGGTGTGGCGCGGATGGGTGTGACCGGCCGGCTTTCCGCTTGCGACTCCTATGTCGCGAGGAAGAATCCTGACTTCGCTTTCGACCGAACAACCTCGTCCTACTTTCACTATGGCCCGCTATTCGCGCATGCAGGTGCTCAATGCAATTTACGACATCAGTGTCGTGCCGGTTTTTTATCACCCGGATTTTGAGACGGCGAAGAACGTCGTGGCGGCGATCAGCCGGGGCGGTTGCAAGCTCGTCGAGTTCGTCAACCGGGGAGACCATGCCTGGCAGGTGTTCAGCGAGCTGGAGCGGTATTTCACGAAGGCTGATCCGTCGCTCATTCTCGGGGTTGGCTCGATCGTCGAGCCCTACACAGCCGCCATGTATATTAACTGCGGGGCGAATTTCGTCGTGGGGCCGTCGCTTAACGCCGAGGTCGCCAAACTCTGCAATCGCCGGATGATTCCCTACTCGCCGGGTTGCGGCAGTGCGTCGGAAATTTCTAACGCGCAAGAGTTGGGTTGCGAGATCGTGAAAGTTTTCCCGGGCAAGGAAGTAGGCGGACCTGGCTTTGTGAAGAATGTGCTCGGGCCGATGCCGTGGACGAAGGTGATGCCCACCGGCGGGGTGGAGTCGACCGAAGAGTCGCTGAACGCATGGCTGGGTGCAGGCGTAGCCGCGATGGGAATGGGCAGCAATCTCGTGACGAAGGAAATGCTGGCCAACAAGGATTGGGCGGCGATCGAGAATAATGTCCGCGAGACGCTGGCGCGGGTGAGAACCATCAAGGCGAAGCTGCGCAGCTGAGGCTGCGTGGCGATCGTGACGAAGCGAAAATCTATTTTCTTGCCGGAGGGGGGCGGCACGTGTGTCGTGTCCGTCCCCTGATTGCCCGGGTGGTGGAATTGGTAGACACGCAGGTCTCAGAAGCCTGTGCCTCACGGTGTAGCGGTTCGAGTCCGCTCCCGGGCACCATTGATGGAATCGGATCAGACGCAACTGATCATCGAGCGAGCTGGACATGCGTGTTCTCCGGCCGAGATTTTGTTTGAAGTGCCCCGGGCCTTGCGCGTCGTCATGAGATTAGCTTGAGCCAACCGCCCGAGAAAAAGCATCCGTGGGCCAAATTTAAGGCCGCCCCCAGCACGCCGCGTCCGCCGACGGCGAGGGCTTTGCCGCGACCACGGACTATGCCGGCTCCTCCGGTGGAGGGCCTGCCGGTGCCGCCTGTGCCGCTGGTTGCACCGCTCGCGGATCCCGTGAAATCCGATCGCAAGGCTGCCAAGCCCGATGTGCCCGCTCCGCGGACGCCGGCGGCCAAGTCTTCAAAGGCGGGGCCGGGGCCGATCGCGCGGGTGGACCGGGTTGAGTCGCAGGAGAGTGCCAAACGACTGGCGGGCAAGAAGCCGACCGGGGCCGAAGCGAAACAAGCTCATGCAAAGGGCGAGGCGGTGGGTGCGCCTGCGGTGGAAAGTGGTGCGTTGCCCGTCGACGAGCCGGTTCGCAAGCCGGAGATTTCCGCCGGGTTGGCGGGGGTGTTGAACGAGCTGGAAAGGGCGGACCTTGATCCGTCGGTGGTGAAGCGCGTGCAGCCGGACAATAGTCCGCGCCAGCGCTGGTGGATTTGGCACGGAGTCAAAGACTCGTTGCGAAACTATCGTCGCAGCCTGCGACGGCTGCGCGAATGGTGGCGGGTGTGGCGCACGGGATCTTCAGCGCGGGTGCTGTTCGCATTCCTGGTGATCTACGGTTTGCTGGCGATGATCCGCAAACCGAGTGACGTGGCGGCCGAGCGATCACGGGTCGGCGAGGAGATCGCGTTTTTACAGGGATTCTTGAAGTCGTATTGCGCGACCGGCGGGCCGGTCTTGGCGAGAAGGCCGCATGGTGGGGCCGAGCTCTATCCGCGCGGTATTGTAATGAAGGGTGAGGTTTTGGACGCGTTTGAGCGAGCGAACGTGGGAGACGTGTTTGCTGTGCACGTAATGGCGCCGGCGTGGAATCCTCTTGAGGGGTTTTATGGATTCCCGCCGGTATATTCAGGTGGAACTTATTTTCACCTAGAGCGCCGGGTGAATTGGTCGCTCTATCGGTGCTCTTACTTATTTCGGAAGGATTCTGAGCTGACGGGCGCCCTGTTGCTTTCCTCGGTGGAGCGGGCGAACTAACTCTGCGCCGGGGTGCTCAAGGGGTGACGCCCAGCGCAGTCAAGGCGGCGTCGTATTCGGCCTTGGTCATGTCACTGTAGTCCGTCCGGCGATAGGAGATGACGCGCGGCGTGCCCGGTGGATAGCGGCCGTTTTGAAATTGGTCGGAGAAACCATAGTTTCGCACCGGGGCGGAGTAGTAGTCGATTTTCCATGGCTCCTTGGCGACGCGGCTTTCGAAGAGGGAGACGAGCGACCCGCGCAGGTAGACGTTGCCGCTATTGGTAGTCCAGTTTTCGAGGAAGCGGACCAGATTGTGGGCGCCGCCGCTCATGCGGGCGGAGCCGTCTTTGTTGGTCGGTGCGATGCCGGTGAGGATGGCCGCGGCGACGACGGCGACGTTGCTGGAGTTGGGGACGGTCGGGCGAACAGTGGATTTACTGATGAGTTCGTTGAAACCGTTGGACAGGAGTGTCACCGAGTCGGCGGCGATGGCAGCAGGGGTTTCTCCGGAGCGCGCGGCGGAGGCGCTGGGCGAGGAACCGGTGTCGTTGAAATGCCCTTTGATGTAGAGAGGGGCATTGGTGGCAATGGTGAGGCCTTCGGTAGTCCCGTAGTTGGGGACTTGGAGGTTGCCGTTGATGAGGCGGATGGCTACGTTGTTGCCGCCGGCGGCGGCGACGGTAGTGCCGTCGAGACGGGTAGTGGGGTTATTGGTAACTTCGAGGTAGACAATGCCGGTCCAGTGAGAGGTCTCGAGGGAACTGATGGCTTTGGAGACGTTGCGACTGGCTGGTGCGAGCTGCATCTGGGCGACGGCTTCCTTAAGCACCGTGATGTCGAGGTCGACGAGGTCGATGCCGCGTCCACGGCGTTGGTCGTAGAGCCCACGGGTGATGGTCGTGTTTCCGCTAGTCGTAGTCTCCTGATAGGATTTGTAAGCGATGAGACCGGTTGGGAGGGTTGCAGCGATGGTGCCGCTGGCGCCGCCGGCGCGGACGGTAACTACACCGGCGACGACGGGGTTGGTGACCGTGGTGGTGGTGCCGGTGGTGACGGTGCCGGAAGCGGGGACGATCTGGATGTATATCCCGGCGCGGGTGGAGTATTTCTGGCCCTCAACCTCGGCGCTGTATTCGGAACTGCTGGAAGCGGTGGGGGGCTCGATCAGGAGCCGGCCGGTGTTGAAGGACTGGTCGGTGCTATCGTTGGGTGTCGGGTCTTCGCCGTAGCGGCCGATTGCGACAGGGGTATAGTTTTGCACGCCGTTGGCGGAGGTCTGGACGTTGCCATTCCAAGTGGTGGAAGCGAAAGTCTTGTAGGCATTTAGATTGGTGACGGCGGCGTTATAGAGAGCGGCAGTATAGTCGGCTTGGCTGGTGTAGGTGCCGCTGGCGTTGTTGGTTTTGACGGTGGTGGAGAAGCCCATGGTGCTATCTTTCCAAACGCCGCTGGAGTCCATGGAGACCTGAGCGCTGAGGCGATTCTTGAAGGTGACGTCTGAAGTCATGTTGAGCGCCTCGCCGGTGGTGCCGTTGGTTTGGCCTTGGGCGGTAGGGAGATAGCTCTTCCAGGCGTGGTAGATGTTTCCGGTGCAGGTGACGGTATTGTAGAAGTTTACTGAGGTGCCTTGGCTACTGACATAGATGTCGCCGTTTACGTGGACCGGACCGTAGATGTTCATGGTCGAGCCAGGAGCGAGTTCCATGTCCATGTTGTAGAAGGCGGCGTGCGCGAAAAGAGGCGCGCCACGAACACTGATTTTTTCACGGACGTAAGCGGTGATGGGAGGGCCGTTTTGGACGGCGACAGTGGCTTTGGCGTAGATGGGGATATCGCGGCGGAAGATCCACTTTCCCTTCAACGGGTCGTTGATGTTGTTGGGGTCGTTGGCGTCCATGTAGTAGAGTGTGGTGGAGCTACCGGAGACGACGTTGGCGATGTTGCCGCCCACGAGGCGCACGGAGGTGGTGGTGACGTGGGTGCCGGAGAATATCGAGGTGTCGGGAGCGGTGATGGCGTTGGCGCCGCTGGGGGTGAAGGCGTTGGCGAGGAACGTGGAGGTGTTTTCCATCCGGTAGCGGACCTGGCACATACCATATTCGGCGACCGCTTCAGCGGCATTGCGGGCCTCGAGTCGATAGAGGGAGCGCTGATTGAGACTGGCTTCAGTGAGCACCCAACGAAGCATGCTCGCTAATAAGGCAGCGGTAACTCCGGCGAAAATCAGGGAGAGTGCGATGCCGGATCCGCGGGAGGAGCGGTGGGGAGCGGGCGAGCGGCGCAACGTCATGGGAGATGGAGCAGTCAACCGCGGGGCGAGACCGTGAAGTTGTAGGTGGAGACCGCACGCCGAGTGAGGCCGTCGTTGGAGATATAGTTGATCTGACCTTTGACCATGATGCTCCGGTTAAAAAAATTATAGAACAGCCTGCCGGAGGTGGAGGTGCCGTTGGCTTTTCCAATGGTGCCGGCCGAGATAATGTCGGGGTTGGTGTGCAGCGTCGAGGTGGCAGGCATGAGCGTCCACAGTGTGGTGCCAGAGACCGAGGGACTGAAGGTGGTGTCGAACTTGCGCACGGGACCGAGGCCGTCGGCGTCGGGGTCGTGGTAGTAGCCGATGAGGCGAGAGACCTTGGTGTCGTCGGCGGTGTCCTTGAAAACGAGGAGCAGGCAGTCGCCGGATTCGCCGTCAGCGAGGTAGGCGAGAACTTCGTCCGGCGAGGTGCCGACGGTGCGGGTAGAAAAATCGGAGAGGATGATGAAGTAGTTGGCGAACGTCGCGGTGTCGGTGAGTTCGTTGGTGAAGGTTCGGACGTCTCGGTTGATGCTCAGGCGGAACGTGTTGTATTTGTAACTCTTCATCATGTTGATGAAAAGACTGAGCACTGCGGTGACCATAATGAGCAGGATCGTCGAGGCGATCATCAGCTCGATGACAGTGAAACCGGATTGGCCGCGAACTCGGGCGCGGGCAGACAAAGGTATATGCGGGATGCGGACGTTCACGGCTGACTAGTAGGTCGGCACGAGCGAGCGGATGTTCTTGATCACGCCGGTGTAGGATCGGGTGATGGTTCCGTCGCGGATCTGCCACATGTAGACGATTGTGAGCGCCTTGGCCTGCTGGGTGGCGGTGCCGAAGCCTCCAGGCGTCTTGTCCTCGATCCAGACCCAGATGTGAATCGAGAGATCAGCGGCGCGATTCACATCGAAGACTTTGACATTGTCGTAGACGGTCGTCGGCACCGTGGGCGGCGTAAGGCTTCCTACGGTTAGCACAGGCAGGGGCGACAGGATTAGCGGGTCGGCGGTAACGTCGTCCTTTTGGGTCGCGAGTGTGTTACTGGAAGCGTAGGTGCCGGTGCTCATGCTTGTGCTAGCAGGGGGAGAGATGGGCAACATGTCATAGGGCATGTTTTTGATCTGCTCGAGGTAGCCCTGCATGATCGCGGCAACGGAGGACTGATAGACGGCCACTTCAGTCAGCCGGCGGGTGAGCACTGAGGCCGAGATGAGGCTGGTCGAGATGAGTGCGATCACGCACAGCGCGACGAAAATCTCGACTAAGGTCATTCCGCGGACGCGTTGTCGTGCCGGCGTCGCAAGCGACGTCGGGTGTGCTCCCAACCGGGAGCCCTGGGACTTTTCTCCGGTGGTGGGCATGAATGGCGACCGGCCGGGTTATGTCTTGGGGGGAGTTGGGAACCGTGGCGAGCGCGCACCGCCGCGAAGAATTGGGGTGGCGAGGTGGCGGGCGGGCATGGGGGGGTGAGTCTGGCGCTCGGCAAGGCGGGCTTTGTGGGCCTCAAGCGCAGCGGCCGCGGCGCGCAGCCGCTCCTCCTCCATCTCGCGCCGGGCCGTTTCAGCCGCTTCGGCGGCGAAACGCACGGCCATGGCGTGTTCTGCGACGAGCCGTTCCTCTTCTTTGCCCACGATGAGCACTCGCACGCAGGCTACGCTGAGGACGAGCACCACGCAATCTGCCGGACTGCAAAGCACGCGCAACAGGTCAAATCCAACGGTGTAGCGGGTGAGGGCGAGGGCCAGAGTGAGGAGTAGAACTCCGCAAAACAGGCCGGTCGCCGGCCGCCGTTTCAGGGCGGAATTACTGAGAAAAACCGCCGACCACAACAACAGACCAGCCTGCAGAACCGCCAGCGCGAGCACCAAAGGAGTCATCGGGCGGCGAAGCGGGGGCGGGTCGGTTCCGGCGCCACGACGGTGGTGGCATTGGCTTCGGTGAGCAGGGCGTCCTTGTCGGCGGTGAGGCCGATCCAGCGGAAGGTCCATTCACCGTTGGTCCCCACGACGCGGGCTGACGCCACGAGACGTGCATCCCGGAGATCGTGGCTGAGGGTGAAGTGTCCGTGGACGTCGCTCCGAGCTGAGTAGGGTGCGACGGGAATATATTCGAGATATTGTTCCGCGGTTTTCTTGGCGCGATTTGAAAGGTTCTCGTAGTCGGCTAGACGTCCTTCGCCAGCGGCAACCGCCGCTTGGGCGAGAAACTTTTCCGCAGCGTCGTTTGCACGGGCCCGGGCTTTTTCCAAGTAGCCGTTCAATAGGGCGGCCGGATAGGCCCGGACTTCAATGTCAGACCCAAACAAATGTTCGCCGGTCGGTAGAGTGAGCGCTACGCGGCCGGGTAGATCCACGCGTGTGGGCTTCGTGGCACCAACGTCGACCGAGTTGACCTTGGTGGCCGCGAAGGTGATCGACTCGGTGAAGTTGCCCTCGCCCGCTGGTGCCAGGGGCTCGGCGGCGGTATTCTGGGTTGGCGAAGGCTGGGAACCAGAGGGGGCGGCGACTTCGGTATGCACCACTTCGGCCACGGCGACCTTGTTGGCGAGCGCGAGAAAAGCGGGATCGGAGAGATCAGTCGCGGCCGACGGGCGAGACGGCAGGTGTAGATCGGTTGTGATATTATTGGGGAGGACGTCGCTTCGAAGCATCGTCGCGCCGCCCGAATGGCGCACGAGGACGTCGGTCATGGTGTAGTTCACCACTTCCACTTCGACGAGTTGGCGACCGTCCTTCAGCGTAAGCTGTGGATAACGCTTGATCGGCTCCACCGCCAAGAGGCTCGTCAGGCCGGCTAGTGCCAGGGCTGCGGCAGCCAACTTGGCCGTGCGACGGTAGGGGCCGGCGGGCATATTGGCGGGTTGGCGAAGAGCGGTCATCGGGCGATTGGAACGGGTCTGTTATCGCGTCAAAAAGTTGTCATTGTCGAGGGGTAAGAACCTCCCGCGCACGGGCGAGAAACGCCCACTTTGGCTGCGTAATCGCCGCAGCCGATTTCGCATAGCGCAAGGCGGGGCTCGAACGAGACGAGCCGAAGTAAAGCTCGCTGAGAGCACGGGGGGAGTGTTCGGGCTTGGCGTGCGCCGTGCTCGCTGAAACAAACACCCATGGCTTCATCGCACCCGGATAACGCCGCGCCCACCCCGAAAGCTTGGTGGCGCTTGAACCTCACCCAGCAAATCGTCCTTGGCCTCGTCGTCGGCTGTCTCGTCGGCTGGTGGATGAGCACGATGCCCGCTGAGGCCAAAAAATCGTGGGACACCTGGATGAAGGTTCCGCGCGATGTGTTTCTCCATCTCATCAAGGCGATGATCGCGCCGCTGATTTTCGCGAGTGTCGTGCAGGGGTTTGCCGGCACGGGCGACATGAAGAAGGCGAGCCGCATCGGTTGGAAGGCGCTGCTCTACTTTGAGATCGTTACGACGCTCGCACTCGTTGTCGGTCTCGCCGCGGTAAATTTCCTGAAACCAGGCGCAGGGGTCGTGTTGCCCACGGAGGCTGGGAGCATCGCGAGTCTCGCGAAGCCACAGACTTTACCTGAAATCATTCTGCACATTTTCCCGACGAGCCTGATCGAGGCGATGGCCAAGAACGACGTGCTGCAGATCGTGGCGTTTGCGGTGATCTTCGCGATGGCAGTTATCGCGGCGGGCGACACTGGTAAGCCGGTCTTCGAGTTTTGCGCGAGCCTGACGCACGTGATGTTCAAGTTCGCGGGGGTGATCATGAAGTTCGCGCCGTTTGGCGTGGGTGCAGCGATCGCGGTCACGGTCGGCCAACAGGGGCTCGGCTCGATCATCACACTCGGCAAACTGGTGCTCACGCTCTATGCAGCGCTCGTGGTTTTTGTGGTATTCGTGCTCGGTGCGGTGATTTGGGTCACGAAGGTTCCCTTGAAACCGTTCATCCGCGCGGTGCGCGAGCCGTTCACCTTGGCGTTTGCGACGGCCAACAGCGAGGCCGCGCTGCCGAAAGCCTTTGAACTGATGGAACGCCTCGGCGTGCCGCGGGGCATCGTGGGCTTCGTCCTGCCGGCGGGCTATTCGTTCAACCTCGACGGTTCGACCCTGCACCTCGCGGTGGCGTCGGTCTTCGTCGCGCAAGCGGCGGAGGCGACGATCCCGGGCTTCCATTTCGATCTCGGTCAGCAAATCACCATGATGCTGATGCTGATGCTTACGTCGAAGGGCGTGGCCGCAGTGCCGCGAGCCTCGTTCGTCGTCCTCGTAGCCGCGCTGGAGTCATTCAAGCTCCCGGTCGCGGGTGCGTTTCTCATCCTCGGTGTCGATGCGCTCCTCGACATGGCTCGCACGTCCGTGAACGTGCTCGGCAATTGTCTCGCGAGCGTCGTGGTGGCCCGTTGGGAGGGCGAGTTCGATGACGCGAAGGCCCAGCGCGAATTCGGGGACGCGGCGGTAAACAAGTCGTAGTGGAACCGGTGACGGGCATAGAGCGTGCGTCTGCATTGAGTGGTGTCGTGCTTGCCGGCGGTCGTTCTAGGCGAATGGGACAAGAGAAGGCGCTGCTCAAATGCCGCCGTGCGGGTGAAGGTGTTCCCCTCTGGCGACTTCAGCGTGATGTGTTGCGTGCGGCGGGTGCGGTGGAGGTGTTTCTCTCGGTGCGCGAAGAACAAGTGTGGCGTATCGAGGCGGAGGGATTTGACGGTCAATTGCTCGATGCAATCGAGGTCGGCGGGCCGATCATCGGAGTCACCGCCGGGCTGAAGCGGGCGGCGCACGGACATCTCGCGGTGCTGGCGATCGATCTGCCGCAGATGGACGCCGCTTGGTTTTCTTCGCTATGGGCCGAATGTGGCGACGGCGTAGGGTGCGTGGGGAGACGGAGCGGGGGGGGGCTATTCTTCGAGCCGCTCGCGGCGATCTATCCGAAGGCGCTCCTGCTGCCGGCGCGGGAGGCGCTCGTGCGCGGGGAGTTTTCGCTTCAGCGCTTCGTCGCTGCGGCCGTTGCTGAAGGGAAGATGCGAGTGCGTGAGATCACGCACGTCGAGATACCGCTTTTCGAGAACTGGAACGAGCCCGACGACGCGCGGTGGTAGCGCCGCTCAGGCGTAGCGGTCCTCGGTCCACGGATCGGCGGTGTTGGAGTAGCCGCGGACTTCCCAGAAGCCGAGTTTATCCTCGGCGAGAAACGTGATTCCGCTTACGAATTTCGCGCCCTTCCACGCGTAGAGTTTCGGGATGATCACGCGCGCGGGGCCGCCGTGCTCTCGAGACACGGGCGCACCGTCGAAGGAGGTGGCGACGAGCACATCGTCGTCCAGACACGCGGTGAGCGGGACGTTGGTCGAGTAGCCGTCGAAACTCGTGAAATAAACGAACTGCGCCTCGGGCGCCGGTTGCACGAGTTCGTAGAGGGTCGTGAAGGCCACGCCGCCCCAACGGCAGTCGTATTTGCTCCACGTCGTCACGCAGTGGAAGTCGCTGACGTCGTCGACTTGCGGCAAGGCGTGAAATTGCCCCCACGAGAGGGAGGTGGGCTGGGCGACTAGGCCGTCGAGTTTGAGCGACCATTGTTCAGGCGGGATGTCGGGCTGCACGCCAAGGTCGAGGACGGGAAAGCCGGTGGTGAGCTTCTGACCAGGCGGGAGGCGATCGCCCGAAGGTTCGGCGCGGGCAGTGACGCCCCGCGCCTTCTGTTTTTCCGCCCACTTTTGTTTGGCTTCGATATAACGCTCTTTCGACATGGCGCGGACGGTAGGCGGTCCGGAATCGCCTGCAAGCCGCCGTCTCAATTGTCGGGCCGGCCGGAGCCAGGCCTAGGTTTCGTTGTCTAGCGCCTCGTGCACGGCCCGACGCTGCCGCCAGTAGTAGATCGCCATGCCGCCCTGATAGATTGCAGTAACGAAGGCCACGCACAGGTAGGTGAGCCGGTAAACGAGCTGAAGAAACTGGTCGACAGACCAACCGATCATGTCGAGTTGCTCCTTCATATCATCGGTCACGGCTTGGCGAAGCGGCGTGAGGTCGGGATGGGTGAGGCGCAGGGCGCAATAACCCAGGATGGCCGTGAGGAGCACGAGCTGGCTGCGCACGAGCCAGTCGATGCCGCGCTTATGCCCATGGGAAAGTAGCGAGGCGCCGTGTAGCTCGATCGCTCCCGCGCCCGCCACCAGCAGGCCGACCACCGCGCCTACTCGGTCGCCCGCGATGGCCGCAACCACCGCGAGCGAACCTGCGACGACGACGACGCTAAGCCCGTCGAAGCGAGCGAGGCGCAGGACGCGGGCGAGGACTTCCTCGGGAAGGAGCGGGGGGGCTTTCATCATTGCCTTGTGATTCGCGCAGCAGCGAAGAAGTTCACCCTCTGCCCGCGTGACTGCACCGTCAAACAAACCCTTTCCCTTCCGCCTCGACTTCCCACCCGAGCTGCCGATTTCCGCGCGCGCAGAGGAAATCACGCAGGCCATTCAAAACAACGCCGTCGTGATCCTGGCCGGTGAAACGGGCTCGGGCAAAACGACGCAGATTCCGAAAATGTGCCTCGCTGCAGGGCGTGGCGCGACCGGCCGGATCGCCTGCACGCAACCGCGTCGCGTGGCCGCACTCTCGGTCTCACGACGCGTGGCGGAGGAACTCGGGGTGCAGTGGGGGCGCGAAGTCGGCTGCAAGATTCGGTTCAACGACGAGACCACGCGGGACACCGTCGTGAAGTTTCTCACCGACGGCATGTTGCTCGCCGAGGTGCAGGGCGATCCGCTGCTGCGCGACTACGACACGATCATCATCGACGAGGCGCACGAGCGCTCGCTCAACATCGACTTCCTGCTCGGGCATCTGCGCACATTGCGCTACAAACGTCCCGAGCTGAAGATTGTCATCACCTCGGCGACGATCGATACGGAGGCGTTTAGCAAGGCGTTCGATGATGCGCCGATCATCCAGGTCGAAGGCCGCACCTATCCGGTTGAGGTGATCTACTCGCCGCTCGACGAACTCGGTTCCGACGCCGCTGAGGGCGACGAACGCGAGGCGCAGGCCGAGGCGCTGCACTACATCGATGGCGCGACCGAGGCGGTAGAGCGCATCGTGCGCGAGAGCACAGGGGGCGATGTGCTCGTGTTTCTTCCCAGCGAGCGCGACATCCGCGAACTAGGCGATCTGCTCGCAGGGCGGAGGTTGGGCAACTGCGAGGTGATTCCGATGTTTGGCCGGCTCTCGAACGTCGAGCAGGCGCGTGTTTTTGCGCCGACGCAGCGCCGGAAAATCATCCTCGCGACCAACATCGCCGAGACCTCGCTCACGATTCCCGGCATCCGCTTCGTCGTCGACACGGGCCTCGCGCGCTTGAGCCGCTACTCGCCCACGGCGCGCACGCGAAGGCTGCCGATCGAGCCGGTGTCGCAGTCGAGCGCCGACCAGCGCAAGGGCCGCAGTGGCCGCGTGGCCGACGGTGTCTGCGTGCGGCTCTACTCGGAGAAGGACTATCTGGAGCGCCCGCGATTTACGCAGCCGGAAATCCAGCGGGCGAATCTCGCCGACGTCATCTTGCGCATGAAGGCGTTCGGCCTCGGTGACATTGAACGGTTTCCGTTCATCAACATGCCGGCGGCGAAATCCATTCGTGCGGGCTATGCGCTACTCGAAGAACTCGGTGCGCTGGATGCGTCGGACAATATCGCGGACGCAGTGCGCGTGCTCACACCCGTCGGCCGCGAACTCGCACGGCTGCCGGTGGACCCGACGGTGGGGCGCATGATCTTGCAGGCGCGCACGGAGAAGGCGTTGCGCGAGGTCGTGATCATCGCGGCGGGGCTAAGCATACAGGATCCGCGCGAGCGTCCGATGGACAAGCAGCAGCAGGCCGACGCGGCGCACCGGCGCTTTGTGCACCCGGACTCAGATTTCCTCACACTGCTGAATATCTGGGAGGCGTATCACGGTGAGTTTGAGACGATGGCGCAGGCGAAGCTCCGGCGCTTTTGCCGCGATCACTTCCTGAGCTACACGCGCATGCGCGAGTGGCGCGACATTCACACGCAGCTCATGGACACGCTGGAGCAGCGCGACGATTTCCGGCTTACGTCCGCATATCACGGGCTCAGCGAGATCGATCAGAAGACCACGGCGTTTGGCACGCCGTCCTATCGTGCGATCCATCGTAGTATTCTCGCCGGCCTGCTCGGCAACATCGCGCACCTCGACGAGGAAAACGGTGGCTATAAAGCCACGCACGACCGGCGCGTGGCGCTGTTTCCCGGCTCGGTGCTTTTCCGCCGCGAGGAGCCGAAGAAACGTTTGCCCGAGGGTGGTCCGCGCGCCGGAGCCCCAAAAGGCGCTCCGCCGAAGACGCCGCGATGGATCATCTCAGCAGAGATTATGGAGACCTCACGGCTCTTCGCCCGCACGTGCGCGCGACTCGATCCGCTCTGGGCGCTCGATCTGGGTGCGCATCTCGTGCGCGTGAGCCACAGCGAGCCGTTCTGGGACGTGGACAAGGGCCGCGTGATGGCGAAGCAGCGCACGCGCCTCTACGGCCTCGAACTGGAGAGCAAGGCCGTCGGCTACGGAAAAATCGACGCGACGCACGCGCTGGAGATTTTTATCCGCGAGGGCCTCGTGAACGACACGATCTCTTTCCCCCTCGATTGCCTCACGCACAACCGCGCGGTGCGCGAGAAACTGGCCGACCTGCTCACGCGGGCGCGCGACAGCGGCTACCTGAATCTCGACGAGGCCGCGTATCGGTTTTACGCGACGCGCTTGGCGGCAACGCCGGTTTCGGCGGTGGGGGAGTTTGTCGACCTCGTCCGCGACCGCCGCGGGCCCGAGCCGCGTTTCCTGATGATGGAGCCGGACGATCTACGCGATCCCGAGACGGTCACGCATGATGCGGAAGCCTTTCCCGAGGCGCTGCCGCTCGATAATCGCGCGCTGCCGCTCAACTACGCCTACAAACCCGGTCAGGCGGACGATGGTGTGACGCTCGAAGTCAGCGTGCGCGAGGCCGAGGAACTCACGCCCGCAGCCCTCGACTGGGCGGTGCCCGGGCATCTTGAGCAAAAGGTGGAGCACTACTTGCGCGCGCTGCCGAAGGAGTTGCGCCGGGCCTTTGTGCCGCTCGGGGATACGGCGAAGAGCCTCGCCACCCAGGTCGCGGAGCGGGACCGGCTCACTGCCCGCCGCGAATCTCTCCTAGAGGCGCTGGCAGCGCAGATCGCGGAGCGGTTCCGGGTGACGATCGATCCCGCGGTGTGGGTGGATAAACCATTGCCAGACCACCTGCGGGTGCGCGTGCGGGTGGTGGACGACCGCGGCAAGGAACTTTGCGCGAGCCGCGAACTCGTCGAGATCGACGCGGCGCTACACGCACAGAAACGCACCGCGAGCACGACGGTGGCGCGGGCTGAGCCGGCGGCATGGCAGCGGGCGCGCGCCCAGTGGGAAACGCCAGAGCACAAGGCTTGGGCGTTTGGCGACATCCCTGATCGCGTGCTGGTGACCGAGCAGGCAGGCGTGCCGGTGTATGCGTTTCCCGGTTTGGTGCCGGGCAAGGACGGCGTGGCGGTGCGCCTCGCGAAAACACCTGAGGAAGCGACCGCAAGCACGCGTCGCGGTGTGGCGGCCCTGATCGAACGCCAGCTCAGCAACGATCTTGGCTGGCTCGAACGCGACCTGCGCGCGGTCCGCAATCTCGGCCCGCTCCTTGCGACGCTCGCACCGGCCGACGAATTGCAGGCGCAGGCCTTTCAGGCGATCCGTGCGTGGCTGTGCGTCCGCACGGTGTCGCCACTGACGGCCGCGACGTTTGCGACGGTGTTTGACAAGGCGAAGGCTGACTCCCGCGGGATTGTGACGCGCTTCTGCGACCAATTGCGCGAAATTCTCACCCTGCGGCAGGCGCTAATGGTGCAACCGCAGGCGCCCGCCGGGCTCGACCGCGAGGTAGCGGCGTTGTTGCCGCCGGATTTCTTGCGCGCGACGCCCTATGCGCAACTGCCGCATTTTCCGCGCTACTTGAAGGCGATGAAGCTGCGTGCTGAGCGCTGGCGGCAGAATCCCGCGAAGGACGTGGAGCGTGCGGCGCAGATCGCGCCCTTTGTCGCGGCGGCGGCGAAATTACGTGAACGCGACGGAGGAGAGGCGTTTCGTTGGCTGGTGGAGGAATTTCGCGTGAGCCTGTTCGCGCAGGAGTTGGGCACGGCGGAGCCAGTGTCGGCCGTGAAACTCGACCGCGCGCTCGCCGCGCTGCAGCACGGGATTGCCGCGCCGCGCGTGGAGGCGCCCTCCGCTCCGACGACGAAGGCCATCGTGGCGACGCCGGTCGTGGAGAAGGAAAAGAAGTCCGCGCCGCTCAAGAATCTCGGTGCGCTGGGAAATCTCTTTCAGCGCTGAGTAGCGCGCTCAGAGGTTAAGTTCGTCACGCACCGCAGCCACGATTTCGAAAGAACGCTGACGTGCGGCGGGATCGAAGATCGCGGCGGTGACCATGAGTTCGTTGACGCGCGTGCGTCGAAGAAACGTCGCGAGGCCGCGTTGCACGGTCGCGCGCGAGCCGACCACGGCTTCGCGGAACGCGTGCTCCACGCCCGCGCGTTCGGTGGGTGTCCAGTGGCCGTCCATCGAATCGACAGGAGGGGGAAGCAGGCCGGGCGTGCCGCGGCGGAGTTTCACGAAGCTCTGTTGGAGCGAGGTGAATAGGCGCGCAGCTTCGGCGTCTGTGTCGGCCGCAAACACGCCGATGGCCGCCATGGTGTAAGGTTGCGCGAGGATAGTGGAGGGTTGGAACTCGCTGCGGTAGAGCTCCAGCGCCTCGTCGAGGTAGTCAGGGGCGAAGTGCGAGGCGAAGGCAAAGGGCAGGCCGAGGGCGGCGGCTAGGCCCGCGCTGAAGAGACTCGAGCCCAGCAGCCAGATTGGCACTGCGAGGTCGCCGCCGGGGACGGCCTGCACGGATTGGCCGGGCTGCACGGGATGGAAGTAGGACTGCAGTTCCATGACGTCCTGCGGAAACGTGTCGGCGGAATTGGCCTGTCCTCGTCGCAGCGCGCGAGCGGTGAGCTGATCTGTGCCGGGCGCGCGGCCGAGACCGAGGTCGATGCGGCCAGGGAAGAGCGCGGCGAGCGTGCCGAATTGCTCGGCGATCACCAGCGGAGCGTGGTTCGGCAGCATCACGCCGCCGGAGCCGACGCGGATCGTCGAGGTGCCGGCAGCGACATGACCGATCACCACCGACGTGGCTGCGCTGGCGATACCGGGCATGTTGTGATGTTCCGCGAGCCAGAAGCGCCGGTAGCCGAGCCGCTCCGCGTGCTGGGCGAGGGCGCGCGACCGATGCAGGGCTTCCGCCACGGTGCCACCCTGTGCGATGGGCGAAAGATCGAGGACGGAAAAAGGGACCATCACGCATGGTGGCTCATCTTCGCCTAAAGTTCCAGTGATGCCGACTCGCCGCGGACCTTGTTTTTCGCCGCCGAGTTCGCAACGTCAGTGGCATCCCCGTCCCACGCCCGTGAAATCGATCCCCCTGTTCTCCCTCTGCCGCAGTGTTGTAGTCCTTTCTGGTGTTGCCGTGGCGGTGCACGCGGCGGCCTTACCGCCCGAAAAACGTGCCCTGATTCCCGCGGCGTCGAGTGCACCGGTGGACTTCGTGCGCGACATCCAGCCGATCTTCGAGGCGAGCTGTGTGCAATGCCATGCCCGCGGCAAGGAGAAGGGCGGCTTCAGCCTCGAAACCCGCGCGGATTTCCTCGAAGGCGGCGACGCTGGCGCGCCGGCCGTCGCCGGGAAGAGCGGCGAAAGCCTCGTCGTGGACATGATCTCCGGCCTCGATCCCGAGACCGTCATGCCGAAGAAGGGTAAGCGGCTCACGGCGCAGCAGGTCTCCGTGTTTCGCGCGTGGATCGACCAGGGGATGCCCTGGCCGAAGGAGGTCAATTTTTTCAAACACGAGCCGGCGAATCTCCGCGCGCGTGAACTCGCCGAGATTGCGCTGCCGGGGGCGGCGGGGAAGTTCGCGAATCCGGTGGATCGGTTGGTCGATGCAAGTTTCGCAGCAAACCAGATCGCGTGGCCGCAGCTGGTCGATGACCGCACCTACGCGCGCCGCGTGTGGCTGGATGTGATCGGTTTGTTGCCGCCGCCGGCCGATTTGGAGGCGTTTCTGGCGGATCGTTCCCCTGACAAGCGCGCGACACTCGTGCAGCGCCTGCTGGCCGACAACCAGCGCTACGCCGAGCACTGGCTCACGTTTTGGAACGATATGCTCCGAAACGATTATAAGGGCACCGGCTACATCGACGGCGGGC
Organism: Opitutia bacterium; assembly: GCA_947453695.1. Lineage (GTDB taxonomy): Bacteria > Verrucomicrobiota > Verrucomicrobiia > Opitutales > Opitutaceae > GAS368. The sequence goes on along the minus strand of CANGHW010000002.1, from coordinate 49,014 downwards.
GCAAGGCGATCACGCCGTGGCTTTACACGGCGCTGGCGCGCAATCTGCCTTACGATCGTTTCGTGGCGCAGCTCATCGACCCGGGCACCGAGGCGGAGGGTTTCGCGAACGGCATCCTCTGGCGCGGCGCCGTCAATGCGAGCATGGTGCCGCCGATGCAGGCCGCGCAGGGCGTCGCGCAGGTTTTCCTCGGCGTGAACCTCAAATGCGCCTCGTGCCACGACAGTTTCATCAACGAATACACGCTCAACGACGCCTACGGCCTCGCGGCCATCTATGCCAACGGCCCGCTCGAGATCGCCGAGTGCGACAAACCCACCGGTCATATCGGCAAAGTGAAATTTCTCTACGAGGAAATCGGCCTGATCGACGCGAAGGCGGACTCCGCGACGCGCAAGCGCCAGCTCGCCGACGTGATCACGGGACGCAAGAACGGCCGCCTCCCGCGCACGATTGTGAACCGTCTCTGGCAGCGCTTTCTTGGCTACGGGCTCGTCGAGCCGGTGGACGAGATGGACAAGCCTGCGTGGTCACCGGCGCTGCTGGACTGGCTGGCTGAGGATCTGGTGGCGCACCGCTACGACTTGAAGCACACGATCGCGCGCATCCTTATCTCGCGGGCCTATCAGTTGCCGGCGGTCGATGTGCACGAGACGGAGGAGCACTTTATCTTCCGCGGACCGGCGGTGCGCCGGTTGAGTGCCGAGCAGTTTTCCGATGCGATCATGGCCGTGAGCGGTCTGAACTACCCGAAGGCCGACGCGAAGCTGAACCGCGAAATCGCACTGCAGCGCGCGCCGGCCGAGTCGCTGCCGCTCCAGCCGAGGTGGATTTGGGCGACGCCTGGCGCCAACTTGAAGGCGCGGCCGGCTTCGGTGGTTTTCAAGCGCACGCTCAACCTAGTCGCCGCGCCCACCGAGGCCTGGCTCACGATGGCTGCGGACAACACCTACAACGTCGCGATCAACGGAAAGTCCGTAGCCTCGGTCGCCAAACGCTCGAGCACCGGCGCCGATATCTATGAGGTGAGGGCCAGCTTCAAGCAGGGCGCTAACACGATCACCGTGACTTCGATCAACTACCTGGCCGACGGCACGACGCCGGTGGCGCGCGAAGCGGAAGGCGACGGAAAAGCCCCGCCGACCGACGGCGATGATAACCCGGCCGGTCTCCTGCTCTACGCCCGCGTGCGTGCTCCCGGTGAGGTCATGGATTTCGTGTCGGACGCTTCGTGGACCGCCACCGTGGGCAAGGCCGAGCCCGTGTCCGCCGTCGAGCTAGGCGGCGTCGACCTCGCGCCCTGGCGGGTGGGGAGTTACTTCCTTGAACTTGCGGCCTCGCGGAAGGAGGCGCTTCCCGTGCAACGCGCTGCCCTTGTAGCGGCCGATCCCCTCATGGCGGCTCTGGGTCGTCCCAACCGCGAGCAAGTCGTGACTGTGCGCCAAGGCGTGGCGACGACCCTGCAAGCGCTCGAATTGACCAATGGCGGCACGCTCGCGGTGCGGTTGAAACAGGCGGCCGACAAGCTCCTCGCCGACACAACAGCGTCATCTGCCCACGACGGTGCTGCGCTTGTGACGGCGCTCTACCGCCACGCGTTGAGTCGCCCGCCGACGCCGACGGAGCAGACGGCGGCAGGGCGGCTTGTCGGAATGCCGGTGAGCTCCGAAGGCGTGCAAGACCTCTTGTGGGCGATCGCCATGTTGCCCGAGTTTCAACTGATCCGCTGAACCCGCTCCGCGCCCCTCTTCGTTTGCCATGAACCTCTCCCGATTTATCACCCAGGCCGACTACCGCCGCGCGCACCCTGAGTTATTTTCGCGCCGCGATTTTCTGAAGACCGCCTCCGCGGCCACCCTCGCAGCCCTCGCGGCCGGCGCGCCGCGCTCGCTCTTCGCCGAGCAGACCCTGGAGAAAATCGCGCCGACGGCCGATCGCGTGATTGTCCTCTGGATGGCGGGTGGCATGGCACACACGGAGACCTTTGATCCGAAGCGCTACACGCCTTACACGGCAGGGCTGAACCCGAACGAAGTTCTCAGCACGTTTCCCTCGATCCCGACGGCGGTTGATGGCGTGCGGTTTTCAGCCGGGCTTGAGCAACTCGCCTCGGTGATGGATCGCGGGACGCTCATCCGCGGCATGCAGGCCGCGGATCTTGGGTTCATCCTTCACTCGCGCCATCAGTTCAACTGGCACACCGGTTACGTGCCGCCGCAGACAGTCGCGGCGCCGCACCTCGGCGCCTGGATCGCGCGCACGCTCGGGCCGCTCGATCCGGCGATGCCGGCCTTTATCAATATCGGACAGCGCTTCGACCTCGGCGAAGGCGAAGAGCTGAAGGCATTCACGACCGCGGGATTTCTCGGCAGCGAATACGGGCCGTTCAACGTCGCGTTTCCCGAGCAGGCGGCCGATGCGGTGCGTCCGCCCGCCGGCATGAGCCCAAGTCGGTTTGAAAACCGGGAGGCGTTTTACCGAAAGCTACTCGAGGCAAGTCCGGTCGGTCAGGAGGGCAGCGGCTACCAAAAGGAGTCCCTGCTGCGCTCGATGGACAATGCGCACCGCCTGCTCAGTTCGCCGGCGGCGAAGGCTTTCGATCTCGCGCTCGAGCCGTTGGAGCGGACGCGGAAATATTTCCCGGCCTTCGAGCCGGGTATGCGGTTCGACGCGCCGCGCGACCGCTTTGGTGCGAAATACGAAGAGAGCATGGTCGGGCGCTTCGGACTGGGCTGCCTGCTGGCGCGGCGGCTCTGCGAAGCCGGCGCACGCTTCATCGAAGTCACGACCGAATATATCCCGTTTCTCAACTGGGACACGCACGAGAACGGCCACGCGCGGCTGGTCGGCATGAAGCAGATGATCGATGCGCCCATCGCGCAGCTCGTGCGCGATCTCGAGGAGCGCGGCATGCTCGACCGCACGCTCATCGTGATCGCGAGCGAGTTCAGCCGCGACATGATGCTCGAGGGCAAACCCGAGAAGGTGGTGAAAGATCAGGTCGTGGTGCCGACGGTCATCAACGACGAGAAATTCTACGGCATGCACCGGCACTTCACCGCGGCGGGCAGCGTATTGATGTTTGGCGGCGGGCTGAAACGCGGGCACGTCCACGGCATCACGGCCGACGAGCGGCCCTGCAAAACGATCAAGGACCCCGTCACGATCCCCGATCTCCACGCGACGATCTATCGCGCACTCGGGATTCCGGCGAACCATGGCTACGAAGTGGAGAAGCGGCCCTTCTATGTAACATTGGATGGCAAGGGACGCGCAGTGCGGGAACTTTTCTCCTAGGTAGCCGGACCGGCAGGTCCTCGTGAGGGTCGAGTCCTGATCTGGCTTTCAAGTTGCGCGGCGGGTGGGGCAGACCAGACTCCCGCCACCCCCTCGTTCGTCGCCTAGTCGTTCGGTTACCCAAAATGAATACCTCAATATCCGCCCTCTTGGAGCGCAAGGGCACTGCTGTGCACTCCATCGCCCCTACGCTCAGCGTCTCCGACGCTGTAGCTGAAATGAATCGTCACCGCATCGGCGCCATTGTCGTGCTCGACGGCCGTCGGCTGGTCGGAATTTTCACCGAGCGCGACGTCTTACGCCGCGTGGTTGGCGCGAATCTCGATCCGCGTCGCGCCCTCGTGGCGGATGTAATGAGCACGGGTGTTCTTACGGTTTCGCCGGAGGCGACGATTGAGCAGGCGATGAATATTTTCACCGAAAAGCGCCTGCGCCACCTCCCGGTCATCAACGGTGGCGAACTCGTCGGAGTGATCTCGATTGGCGACATCACCCGCTGGATGGCCGATTCGCACGCCGCTGAGGCCGAGCATCTGCGTAACTACATCTCCGGCGCAGTCTCAGTGTGACTGAATGCGGCGGCGGCGTTTGACGCTGCAGCGACGTGCGCCACCATGGGGACCCTCTTCCCTATGAAACACGTCCTCACGTTCCTCGCCGCCGCGCTACTTGCGACCGGTGCGTCCGCCAAAATCGTCACGAAGCCCGTCGCCTACGAGCACGCGGGCGTGAAGCTCGAAGGCTTTCTGGCCTACGACGATGAAAAGGTTTCCTCTGCCAAAAAGGCGCCTGGCGTCCTCGTGGTGCCGGAGTGGTGGGGGCTGAACGATTATGCCAAGAGCCGCGCTGAGCAGGTGGCCAAGCTCGGTTATGTCGCCTTCGCGACCGATATGTATGGCGCGGGTGTGGTCACGACCGATGCCAAGAAGGCCGGTGAGTTGGCGGGGCAGTTCTACGGCAAACCGCTCATGGCCGAGCGTGCTGCGGCGGGTCTCGCCCAACTTACGAAATCGGGCCTCGTCGATGAGAAGCGCGTCGCCGCCATCGGCTACTGCTTCGGTGGCGCGACCGTGCAGGCGCTCGCTTACTCCGGTGCTTCGCTCGCGGGCATCGTGAGCTTCCATGGTTCGCTCATTGCCGCTTCGCCCGAGGCCGCGGCGAAGAACAAGGCCAAGTTCCTCGTGTGCCATGGTGCGGTCGATCCCTTCATCAAGCCGGAGGAACTCGCGGCATTTACGAAGTCGATGAACGACGGGAAATTTGACTACCAGTTCGTGAGCTACGCCGGCGCGATCCACGCGTTTACCAATCCCAAGGCCGACGAAGTGGCCAAGGCCAACGGCCTCGTCGGTGGCATCGGCTACAACGCCGCGGCGGACAAGCGCTCGTGGGCGCACATGCGCTCCTTCTTCACCGAGATCTTCGCGGCAAAGTAAAGGGGGCCCGAAATTTTTCACCCGCTGGCGCGTGCGACCCCGAAGGTCCACGCGCCTTTTCGTTAGCGCAGCGCGAGACGGTCGCCCTGTTTGGTGAGCCGCAGCGGTGCGCCGAAGGCAGCCGACAGATTTTTGGAGGTCAGCGTCGTGGCGCGCGGACCAGCCGCAATGACCTGGCCGGATTTGAGAATCAGTGTGTGCGAGAAAGCCGGGGTGATTTCTTCGACGTGGTGCGTCACGAGCACAAGGGATGGCGCGCCTCGTTGGCGGGCGAGCTTGTCGAGGAAAACGAGGAACTTTGCCCGGGCCACGGGATCGAGGCCGGCGCAAGGCTCGTCAAGGATGAGCAGGCGTGGCCTGGCCATGAGCGCACGCGCGATGAGCACGCGTTGACGCTCGCCTTGCGACAGGTAGGCCCATTCGCGGTCCACGAGGCGAGTGAGTCCGGCGAGACGGAGGTGCCGGCGAGCGGCGACACGATCGGCGCGCGTGCCCGCGTGCCAGAGGTCGAGTTGGGCGTATTTGCCGCTGATGACGGTATCGAGCGCGATTTCGGAGGGCGGGACCGAGGCGGCAAAGGCACTCGTCACGATGCCGAGATGCATTCGCAGTTCTCGCCAGTCGTCTTCACCGTAGCGGCGGCCGAGCACAGCGAAATCTCCGGAAGTAGGGGAGAGGAAGCCGGTGAGCGCCTTGAGCAGGGTCGTCTTGCCGCAGCCGTTGGCTCCGAGAATCACCCAGTGCTCGCCGGGCGCGATACGCCAGTCGAGACCGCGCAAGATGGCCGTGCGGCCGCGTTCTACGCGCAGACCGGAGACTTCGAGGACGAGTTTCATCACCCGCGAGTCTGCGCGTGCGCGATTGCGCCGGTCAACCGCGTCTCTCAATGTGGTTCGATGCGTTTTCTGAAACTCCTTCTGTTGGTCAGCGCCTTCTATTCGCTGGCGCAGGCGCGGCCGTTTATGGTCGTGGCCTACAACGTCGAAAACCTCTTCGACCTCGATGGCGTTGCGAGCTACGAGGACTACCAACCCTCGAAATATACCCGGGCTCATGCGCTCACAAAATTGCAGAACGTCGCCCGGGTCGTAGCCCGCTTCGAGGGCGGACGTGGTCCGGATGTGCTGATGCTCTGCGAACTCGAGGTCGATGCCACGCCGGGCAAGAGTCCGCCCGATTACGACGCTATCTTGGCGCGTTACGCCGGACTGCGGATCGACGAGATGCTCGGCGCTAAGTTCAACGCCGAGATCGGCGACTTGCCCTCCGAGGTCCTGCTGGCGAAGGCGTTGGCGGATGCCGGGCTGAACGGATATCACATCGTGATCGGCGACAGCACACCGGCGCCGGGGGAGCGTAAACAGGAGATCAAGTGCGCGATCTTTACTCGCTTCCCGGTCAAGCAGGCGCGATCTCACTCGACGCCCGGTGCGCGGGCGATCCTCGAAGTGCAGGTCGATGTCGATGGTGCGCCGCTCTACCTGTTTGCGAATCACTGGAAATCCGGTGCCGGCGACGCCGAGACGGAGAAAACCCGGGCTGGAAATGCTCGCACTCTGCGCACGCGGCTCGACGAGATTCTCCGCAACGACCCGAACGCTGATATCGTGATCGGTGGTGATTTGAATTCGCAGTATAATCAAAAGCAGCGTTACCCGAAGATGAAGACCACGGGCATCAACGACGTGCTCGGCTCCCAAGGTAACGAACTCGCCGTGCGTGGTCCGCAGCGCGATCTCTACAATCTGTGGTTCGAGCTCCCGCCGGCGGAGCGCGGCAGTGATACTTATCGCGGCGAATGGGGCACACTCATGCACCTGATCATCTCACGCGGCCTCTACGATTTTCGGGGAGTGCAATACGTGGACAACTCCTTCGCCGTGGGGAAATTCGCCGGCCTGAATGCCAACGACAAAGGCGAACCGGTGCGCTGGGCCTTCGATGGTCCTGCCGGCCATGGCTTCTCCGATCACTTTCCGGTTGCGGCGAAATTTGTGACCGTCGCGGATAACCGTGCGGACAAATATCTCCCGCTGCGCAATGCCTCGGCCGAACGCGCCTCCGAGACGGCTGCGGCCGTGAAGATCGACTATACGAAGATAGACTTGGAGAAAGTGGCGGTCTTCCCGGCCAAACTTCCACCGGGAACCAATCTACGCGCCGATGCATTCAAAGGGAAAATTGTCAGCGTCGAGGGCAAGGTCGCCAAAGGCACGCGCCTCGCGGTTGAGTTCGCTGGCGAGACCTACGATATTCACAGCTTCGACGAGGGCTTTCGCAAAAAACTCCGAGCCGACTACAAGGCCGGCGACGCGATCAAGTTTTACGGCGAAATCGGCCAGTATCGTGAGCGCTGGCAGTTCATCATCCGTGATCCAAGCTGGGTAAAATGAACACCTACACTGTCTACACCTACGCCAACTGCGATACCTGTCGCCGCGCCGTGAAGTGGCTGCGTGCCCAAGGTCATGCCTTCGTTGAGCGACCGATTCGCGAGACACCGCCATCGCCGGCCGAACTCCGCTCGGTTTTGGCTGCACAAGGCGGAGAGCTGCGGAAGCTTTTCAATACGTCCGGCCGCGACTACCGCGAACAGAAGCTGGGCGAGAAACTGCCGGCTCTCTCTGAATCCGTCGCCCTCGGCTTGCTGGCCGCCAATGGCAATCTGGTGAAGCGTCCGTTTCTGGTCGGACGTGGTATCGGCCTCACGGGGTTTGACGAGGAGGTATGGTCTGCCGCACTCTCTGGCAAATGACTGTTTCCGACTCATCCTCCAATCCGCTGCGTGACACTGTGCGCTGGCTGGCGACCCACACGGGGTTCCCGGCCCGTCGTCTCGCCGCGCCGGCGGAGACGCTCCTTTGCGTGGCGGCGCTCGCCGCCGCCGATGAAGCGGAAGAGCAGCGCCGCTATCTGATCGAGCGTCGGGTCGGCGCGCAGACTTCGGCGTTACGGGCACACGCCCAACGGCGCTCGCAGGTCCACTTTAAGTGCGACAATAGCGCGAAGGTCTAGCGGTAGGTTCTGCGCTGCAGGTAGTGGTGACTGCCTACTCCCGGGCAATCAGACTGGTAACTGCGCAACCAAGTTGGCCGCGAGCGCGGTGGCACGGTGCTGGCAAAGCGCGCAAAATGACTCCACTTCGCAATTGCGCAGCCGGCGCAGAGCAGTGCCAAGCTCCGCAACAGCGGAATCCCGCGCGATGGGGTCGAGCACCGGTTGCGCCGCTTGCGAGAGGATGAGCGCCTCCAAGATTGATTGTTCTCCCGCTGAGTAGAAAGCGAGGTAGGGGTTCCGGCCGCAGGCGCAATGCGGCTCTGCGGATTTTGGGGTGAGGCGCTGGTTGGTCGAAACGCTGAGACTCAGGCTGCCAAGTATCTCTTTCAGGGCCCAATCGACGAGATGCACGAGGGAATCGGGGTTGGCTAACGGCGACGTGGCTCGCTCGGTGCGCAACAATGCCTCCCATCGTTGGCGGATCTGCGGACGGCGGGCATGCAAAGCTTGCACGATTTCTTCCTGCATTCCGCAGTCTGCCACGGCCCTTGCGGTCTTGCTCCGCTTTCCTTGTCCACCCCTGCGCATTTTTTGCGACGGGATCGCTGCCACAGGGCAAGAAACGCGCAGCCCTCGCCAAGCCGTGCGGAGCCGCGATGAGCCATTGCACCTATAGTTGGGCCCTCACCCACCGCTCCCATGAAGAAAAAAAGCGCCAGCCCTGCTCCGCATCGTGAGCCGACCGAGGCCGAAATCCAAAAGGTTGCCTATCACCTTTGGGTGGAAGGCGGCTGTCGCGAAGGAGTCGAACTGGATAACTGGCTCTCCGCCAAGGAGCTGCTGCTCCATCATAGTGGCCGCGATGGTGGACGCACTCAGGTCCATGCCTCACCTGCTTCGCTTCCGGCCGCAGCCCGTTGATTACCCATGGCCGTTGTCCCACTTACCATCGCGATCAGTCTGGGTTTGGTCCTGACTTTCATCGTCTTTTTTCTACGCGAACACGCTCGCAGCCGGTTGAGCGGTGCGGAGCGCGATTCGCTGCTCCCCCTCGCGGAAGAAACTCCCCGGACGGTGCCGATCCGCGTGCGCGGTGATGGTTGCGGCTGTCGTGACGGATCACGCCCGCCGTGTCCCGGTTGCCTTCACTCCCACGATCACTCCTGAACCCCTGCCCGTATTTTCCTTACCGTCATGTCCGACCGAAAAATCACCCTAGAGTTCAACGACAAAATCGTCCGCCAGTTCCTGCTCGCGTCCCTTATCTGGGGGGCCGTGGGCATGCTCGTTGGTGTGCTGATCGCCTCGCAACTCAACTTTTGGCGTCTCAATTTCAACTTGCCGTGGCTCACCTTCGGCCGGTTGCGACCGCTCCATACCAATGCGGTGATCTTCGCCCTCGTGGGCAACATGATGTTCGCCGGCGTCTACTACTCGACGCAGCGCCTCGTGAAAGCCCGTCTCGCGAGCGACTTTCTCTCGTCGCTCCACTTCTGGGGTTGGCAGGCGATCATCGTCGCCGCGGCCATCACGCTCCCGCTCGGCTTCTCGCGCGGCAAGGAATACGCCGAGCTCATCTGGCCCATCAATATCGCGGTAACGCTCATTTGGGTGGTCTTCGCAGTGAACTTCTTCTGGACCCTCGCCAAGCGCCGCGAGCCCAGTCTCTACGTCGCGATCTGGTTCTACATCGCGACCATCATCACGGTAGCGATGCTCTACATCGTTAACCATCTCTCGATCCCGACGAGCTTCACGCACAGCTATCCGGTCTTCGCCGGTGTGCAGGACGCACTCGTGCAGTGGTGGTATGGGCACAACGCCGTAGCGTTCTTCCTCACCACGCCGATCCTCGGTATCATGTATTACTTCATGCCGAAGGCCGCGGAGCGTCCCGTCTACTCCTACCGGCTCTCGGTCATTCACTTTTGGTCGCTGGTCTTCGTCTACATTTGGGCCGGCCCTCACCATCTGCTCAACACTGCGCTGCCCGCCTGGCTCCAGACGCTCGGCATGACGTTCTCGCTCATGCTTTGGGCACCGTCGTGGGGTGGTATGCTCAACGGCCTCCTTACGCTTCGCGGTGCGTGGCACAAACTCCGCACTGACCCCGTCCTCAAATTTTTCGCAGCCGCGGTCACCTTCTATGGCATGGCGACCTTCGAGGGGCCGTTACTCTCGATCAAGTCCGTCAACGCTCTGGCCCACTACACCGACTGGATCATCGGACACGTCCACGCCGGCGCGCTCGGCTGGAACGGCTTCATGGCCGCCGGTATGATTTACTGGCTGCTCCCGCGTCTCTGGAACAAGCCCCTCTATTCAACCTCGCTCGCGAACTTGCACTTCTGGCTCGGGACGGTGGGCATCCTGCTCTACGTCGCCGCGATGTGGACGAGTGGCATCACGCAGGGCGTCATGCTCAATGCCACGACCGAAGGTGGCACCGTCCTCGCCTACCCGAACTTCCTCGATACCCTAAATACCATCCGGTTCATGATGCTCATGCGGGTGGTCGGCGGGGGACTCTATTTCGTGGGTTGGCTCATCATGGCCTATAACTTCTGGCAAACCGTGCGCGGCGCCCAACCCGTCAACGGCACCATTGAGGTCTACGAAGACGAAGAGGTCTATGCGCCCAATACCGGTCTCAGCCTACTCCGCACCTTCCTCAATCCGCCAGTCCTCTTCTCGATTGGCGCCGTCGGACTCGCCTGTGCCTGGATGTTCGGCACCGATCTACTCAGCCTCGCCGGCCTCGCCGGTCTACTGCTCTGCAGCGTGCTGGCCTTCTCGTTCTACGAGTCGGGTAAAAACAAGTGGGGTGATTGGTATGAGCGTCTGCTCGTGAATTCCCTGCCGTTTACGATCCTCACGACGGTCGCCGTCGTCGCGGGCGGAATGATTCAAATTATTCCCACGGTCATCGCGCACCGCGCTGCCAACGTCGAGGACCGCCGCCAGATTCCCTACTCACCGCTCGAACTCGCCGGCCGCGATATCTACGTCCGCGAGGGCTGTTACAACTGTCACTCGCAGATGATCCGCACGCTCGTCCCCGATGTGCTCCGCTACGGCGACTACTCGCGCCTCGGCGAGTCGATCTACGATCATCCGTTCCAGTGGGGTTCCAAACGCACCGGCCCCGACCTGGCCCGCGAAGGCGGCAAGTATCCCAATATCTGGCATCTCCGCCACATGGAGGATCCGCGCTCGATCTCGGTCGGCTCCAACATGCCGAACTATCCGTGGCTCCTCGCCAATACGCTCAATACCGAGACGCTGCCCACGAAGATCTCCGTGCAGCGCACGCTCGGCACGCCCTATCCCAATTGGACGCCCGAGCAGATCGCAACACGCGTCAACGACCAGGCCAAGTCCATCGCCGCCGACCTCAAGGCCGCCGGTGCCTTCGTCGCGCCCGACAAGGAGATCATCGCCCTCATCGCCTTCCTCCAACACCTCGGCCAATCGGAAAACGTCACCCGCGCCAAGCCCGCCGCCGGTCAGTGATTCGGACAAACTGTCCGAACACCAACTCTCAACCCTAAGCTCCCAACGTTCATCATGTTTCGCCGACTCATCTTCGAAGATTCCGCCGCTCTGTTCACGATCGCGGCGTTTATCACCGCTGCGACGATCTACGTCACCCTCGGGTGGCGCACCTTGCGTATGAAGCGCCCGGAGGTCGAACGCTTCGAATCTCTCCCTTTCGCCACCCAGACTCCTGCCGCCCGTCATGAATCCGAATAAGCCCAGTTCCCCGTCCGACGACCAACTCCGGCCGCATACTTACGACGGCATCCAGGAGTTCGACAAACGCCTCCCCAACTGGTGGCTCTTCACCCTTTATGCGACCATCGTGTTCTGGGTGGGCTATTGGTCCTACTACGAGTGGTTCCGCATCGGCCTCACCGGCGCGCAGAGCGTGGAGGTCTCGATGAAAGAGATCGAGGCCGCCAAGCTTGCGTCCGCTCCCGCGGCGGATGACTCGAGCCTGTGGAAAATGAGCCGCAATTCCACGTTCGTGGACGCAGGTCGTGTGACCTTCAACACCACCTGTGCCAGTTGTCACACGGAGAAACTCACGGGCGCCATCGGCCCGAATCTCGTGGATAAACTGTGGATCCACGGTGGCCTGCCTTCGCAGATCCATGCGACGATCGACAAGGGCGTGCTCGCGAAAGGTATGCCGGCTTGGGGGCCCATTCTTGGGCCCAAGAAAACGGCCGAAGTTACCGCTTACATCTTGAGTTACCACCAAGAAGGCGAAGCGATCGAGAAACAGGACGCCTGGATTCCAGTCGCCCCCAAATAAATGAAACTGTGTGAAACCCGTTCAGCCCAATCGTGACTCCGTCACCACCATTCGCGAAGACGGCTCGCGCCCCTTTCTCTATCCTGCCGACACGCAGGGCAGATTCGCGGTCGCGCGCCGCCTCTCCGCCTATGGGCTGATCGCGTTTTATCTCTCGCTTCCGTGGATTAAGATCAATGGCTACCCCGCCGTCTTCCTCGACGTGGCGGAGCGGCGGTTCCACCTGTTCGGCCTTACCTTTGCCGCGCAGGACATGTGGCTCCTGTTCTTCGTCATCACGGGGTTGGGTTTCACGCTCTTCTTCATCACCTCGTTGCTCGGTCGCGTTTGGTGCGGCTGGGCCTGCCCACAGACGGTCTTCCTCGAGCACATTTATCGTCGGATCGAAGTGTGGATCGAGGGCGACTCGGTCGCCCGCCGCGCCCTCGCCGAGGCCCCGCTCACGGCCGGCAAGGTTGCTAAACGGATTCTCAAGCATGCGGTATACATCGTCGTCTCGGCTATCCTCACGCACCTGTTTCTCGCCTACTTTGTCTCGGTGCCGGAAGTTTGGGACATGGTGCGTCACGCGCCCTCGGAGCACTGGAGCACATTTGTGTTCATGATGGCCTACACAGGTCTCACCTACTTCATCTTCTGCTGGTTCCGCGAGCAGGTCTGCATCGTCCTCTGCCCCTACGGCCGCATCCAGTCCGCACTGAACGACGATAATACCGTTACCGTCGGCTACGACGTCCTCCGTGGTGAGCCGCGCGGCAAGCCGGGCACCGAGGGCGCGGGCGATTGCATCGGCTGCAACAAGTGTGTGCAGGTCTGCCCCACGGGCATCGATATTCGCCAGGGTCTCCAGATGGAGTGCGTCGCCTGCACCGCCTGCATTGATGCCTGCGACAGCGTGATGACGCGCATCAACAAACCGCGCGGCCTCATCCGCTACGCGTCGCAAAACAATTTGGCAAAAAAGCCGACGCGCTGGATTCGCCCGCGCACGATTCTTTACGCCGCTCTTTTGTTCATTGGCGCAGGTGTGGCGACTTGGGCCGTCTCGACCATTCGCCCGGCCAACTTCGGTGTCACCCGCATCACGGGCGCCCCGTATATCGTCAACGACGACACCGTGCGTAACCAGTTCCTCGTGCGCATCGTAAACAAGCGGAACCAGCCCGAACGTTTTGTCCTCACGCTGGCCCGCGCGCCCGAAGGCCTGAGCCAGACCGGCCTCACCACCGCCGTCGAAGTTCCCGCGCTCGGCGAGATCGTTCAGCCCCTCGTTCTACAGCAGTCCCGCAAGACTTACACCGGACCGTTTGTGTTCGCCGTCCGCGTGGCGGATCAGGCCGGCAAGTTTCAACTTACCCGCGACGTGGAGTTCCTCGGACCCGAGGCCAAACTTCTGCGCGAAGACGAAGAGGAGAAGCGTCACCATGGAAAACACGACGACGACCATTCCCCGAAAAAGTAAACTCTGGGTTTGGGTGATCGTGGCCTTCCTCGTGCAGGCCTCGGTCTGGACCGGCTGGATCCGCTACGCCGCGCAACATCGCGTCGCCGAAGTGCCGCTCGCCACGTCGCGCTAAACCTCCATGGAACTCGCCGCCATCAACTCTCCTGGCGCCGCGTTTGTCGCGGGTCTGGTCACAAGTCTGCACTGCGCCGGCATGTGTGGTCCGCTCGCCTGTTCGTTGATGCCCGTGCGCGGCGACAAATCCGATGTGCAGACCGTGAGCACCGTTTACCACCTCTCGCGCCTCGCGGGCTATGCGACCCTCGGCGCGCTCGCCGGCGGGCTTGGCCGTGCGCCGCTCCAATGGCTGGCCGAGCCTGTGCTGCGGTGGCTGCCGTGGGTGATGGTGCTCTTTTTTGTCGGCCTGGCGCTGCAGTGGGAGCGGCACATTCCGAAGCTCTTCGCCCTGACCCGCCTCACGTGGAAACTGCAGGCCGCCCTTCGTGGGCGCTCTCGCGTCGAGGCGGCTGCGGCCCTCGGTTTCGCCACGCCGCTCCTGCCCTGCGGCCCGCTCTATTTTGTCGCCAGCCTTGCGCTGCTCTCCGGCTCGGCCCTCCGTGGCGTCGAGTTCATGTTGGCTTTCGGTCTCGGGACGGTGCCGCTCCTCTGGCTCGCGCAATCGCAGTTTCAGTGGGTGCGGCAGAAACTCTCGCCGCTGTGGTTGGGCCGCGTGCGCGTGAGCCTCGCCCTGAGCGCAGCGCTCGTCGTCGGTTGGCGTCTCCGCGGCACGCTCGGGTTCGCCGGCCCTGATCCCTCGTCCTTTATCTGCTTCTAACATGAGCACTGCCACCCTCGCCGAACCCGTTGAGCGCCGCGCCGCGCGGCCGTCGTGCCGCCATTGCGGTGCGCCGCTCCTCGATGCGCGCGCCGAGGAGTCGAGCTTTTGCTGTGCCGGATGTTCCTATGTGTTTCGACTCGTGCATGAGCAGGGGCTCGCCGGTTACTACCGCATCAAGGACGAGGTAACGTCGCCCGCCGACGCCGCGGTTTTTCAACCGCGGGACTACGCCTGGCTTGAGGCGGCGCAACAAGATGCCGAAACTGCGGGCGCCAAAATTCCCGAGCTCGTCCTGGATGTGCAGGGCATCTCGTGCGCGGGCTGCGTGTGGTTGATCGAGCGGATTTTCCAGAAACAAGCGGGCGCGCGCGACATCGTCGTCAATGCCCAACTTGGCACCATGCGCCTGCACTGGGTGCGGGGAGAGTTCCGCGCGGCGGACTTTGCCCGCGCGCTCCAGGCCCTCGGCTACCTTGCCGGTCCGGCCGGCGAAGCCAAGGGCGACCCAGAGAGCCGCAGTCTCGCGAAACGCATCGGTCTCTGCGTGGCGTTTACGATGAACGTCATGCTGTTCACGCTGCCCGTGTATTTCGGGATGGAGGCCTCGTTTGAATATGCCCGGCTCTTCGGTCTGCTCTCGCTCGCGTTTGGCACGCTCTCGCTGCTCGTCGGCGGCACATATTTTTTGAATCGTGCCGTCCGGGCGCTGCGCGAGGGCGCGCTGCATATCGATCTCCCCATCGCTATCGGCATTCTTGGTGCCTACCTCGGCTCGCTTTATGGCTGGGTGTCGGGGGAAGAACGTTTCGTCTACTTTGATTTCGTTTCAGGCTTCATTTTGCTGATGTTAATCGGCCGTTGGGCGCAGGTGTCCGCGGTAGAACGGAACCAACGCCGGCTCCTCAAACAGCAGCCGGCCGCACGCCGTATTCGCCTCGCCGAGGGCGGTGAGGTTGCGCCGGAACAACTGCTGGGGCAGGAGCGCATCTTGCTCGCCGCCGGCCAGACACTCCCGGTCGAGTCCCGGCTGGTGGAGGTTGAGGCCGTGTTCTCCCTTGCCTCGATTAATGGTGAAGCCGAGCCGCGGACCTTCCGCGCCGGACAACGTGTCCCGTCCGGGGCGATCAATGCCGGACGCGGGGACGCTCGCCTAGTCACCCAACAGGCGTGGAATGAATCGCTCCTTGCCCAGTTGCTGGCGCCGTCGCAGCGACGCGGCTCGCGCGAGGTATTTCTCGAGAAAATCGTGCGCGGTTACCTCGCCGGCATCCTGATCGTCGCCGCCGCCTCCGGAATCGGCTGGTGGATGGCGACACACGACGCCGCCCACGCGTGGGCAGTCGTTACTGCCGTGCTAGTGGTCTCATGCCCGTGCGCCGTGGCACTGGCGTTTCCGTTGGCCGACGAACTCGCTACGCTCGCGTTACGGCGCCGCGGCGTATTTGTGCGCGACGGTGGAGTGTGGTCGCGGCTCAACCGCGTGCGCCGAGTGATCTTTGATAAGACGGGGACGCTCACTCTGGAGACGCCGGTGCTGCTCAATCCCGAGGCACTCCAGTCGCTCGAGGTCGAAGCCCGTTCCGCCTTGTTGGCTTTGGTCAGTGGCAACGCCCATCCGGTTAGCCAGTGCCTGCTCGAACACTTACTTGCGGCAGGACCGCTCACTCCGGCGGACGGCGACGTGCGGGAAACGCCCGGCTACGGCGTCGAACTCGGACCGTGGTCGCTCGGTCGCCCCGCATGGCGGGCGATCGCGATCGATGAAGAGCACGATACCGAGTTGACGCGGGCGGGTGTCGTCGTGGCGCGCTTCCATTTTTCCGACGCCGCGCGGCCCGACGCGAAGCGTGAACTGGCCCGCCTGGAGGCGCGCGGTCTCACTGCCCACATCCTCTCGGGTGATCGCAGTGGAAAAGTAACGCGTTTGGCCGCTGAACTCGGCCTGCCCGCGGAGCGCGCGCTGGGTGAACTGAGCCCCGAGGCCAAGGCGGCCTGGCTCGACACTCACGCCCCGGACGATGCGCTCATGCTGGGCGACGGCGTCAACGACAGCCTCGCCTTCGAACGTGCCGCCTGTCGGGGCACTCCGGTGATCCACCGTGGGGCGTTGGAGCAGAAGGCGGATTTCTATTACCTGGGTCGCGGCATCGGCGGCATCCGCGCGCTCTTCGAAGTCAACGTCGTGCGCCGTCGCACCCAGACGGTGATTTTGGTGTTCTCGATCGCCTACAACCTCCTCGCCGTCGGGCTCGCGGTGGCCGGCCGGATGAATCCGCTAATTGCCGCGATCCTCATGCCGGTAAATTCGCTGGCGACGCTCCTGATCGTGACTTCGGGCATGCGCGCGGCCTTTCGGGCCGATACCGCGGCCGGCTAGATGTAGGGAGGTTTGGGCCATTGGCGCCCCGCGGTTTGAGCGGGTGGAGTGTAGCTTCGCCTCGCTATGAAAACCATCCTTATCCCGGTGGATTTCTCTGCGGCGACGCGGACTGTTGTGGCGCATGCGATTACGGTCGCACGCTCCCTGTCGGCCCGATTGGTGGTGTTAAATGTCATCCCGCCTCCGGTCGTGATTGCCGAATACGGGGCGCTCGTGGAAAATGTCGTCCAATTGACCGATGCCGGGGAAAAGGCCTCTGCTCGACAGTTGGCGCAGCTGGCTCTGCGGTTCGAACGCCGGGTGATTACCGTCTCGGTGATGCGGAGAACGGGTTCGCCGGGGCCGTATATCATCGAAGTCGCTGAGCGTGTGCGGGCCGCTTACATCGTGATGGGTGCACACGGCTATACGGCGTTCTTCGATCTACTCGTGGGCAACAACACCCACGGGGTCCTGCGCAGGTCAAAATGCCCGGTGCTGGTGGTTCCGCCCGAGCAATCCAAGGCAAAGCGCGCGACAAGATTCCTGTAACTTTCGGTGCCCACGGCGGGTTCTTGGGGCCACAACCCATGAAAACCACCCGCCTTGCTGCTCTCGGTTTAGGATTTCTCTTCGCATCCACCCTCTCCGTTTTTGCCAAGATCGAGCGAGTCGTGGAAAGATCGTTTACCGTCCAGCCGGGCGGGACGTTGCGGGTTGAGACGCAGGGAGGGGATATTCGGGTCGCACTGTCTTCGGACAACGTGGTGAAGATCACGGCGCGGCAGAAGATCCGGGCGAGCAGTGATGCGGAGGCGGATGAGTTGCTGAAGAAATTTGACCTGACGCTGGAGCAGAATGGCAACGATGTCGCCGCGCTCGCGAAATACGAGAAGCCGCCCATGGGGTTTCATTTCGGCTCGTGGCCGCCGGTCACCGTGGATTTTTCCGTGACCGTGCCTGCAGGTTATCTGACCGATCTTCGCACCTCGGGCGGCGACATCGTAGTGGGAGATGTTTCGGGCAAGGTGAACGCCCGCACCTCGGGCGGCGGCATCCGGCTGGGTAAGATCGGTGCACCCATCGACGCCCGCACTTCCGGCGGCAGCATCTCCTTGGAGGAAGCCCGTGGAGCGGTGAAGCTTAGCACCTCCGGGGGCAATGTGAACGTGGGGCGCGTCGTGGGGGATGCAGACTTGGGCACCTCGGGCGGGAGCATCAAGATCGAGACCGTCGAAGGGGCGCTGCGCGCCAGCACGAGCGGGGGCAGCATTCGTGCGGGTATCGTCGGGCCTTTGAAAGAGGACAGCTCACTTAACACGTCGGGAGGTAGCATCCGGGTAACGGTCGATCGGTCGGCTGCCTTTCACCTCGATGCCTCCACGAGTGGGGGCGAAGTGGATGCCGAAGGGCTTACCATCACCCTTGATCGATCCAACCGCGGGCGCACCAAGCTGAGTGGTGCGGTCAACGGGGGCGGAGCGCAGCTTAAATTGCGCACCAGCGGCGGCGACGTCGTTGTCCGCACGCGCTGACGCGGAGACGGATAGTCGAGCCCGCGAACGTGTTTTCACGTAGGAAAGGCTCGTAGAATTCCACCGGGAGCGGTCTTGCAGGAGCCAGCAGAGGCAAAAGAATCCGCTGCATCATGCGTTTGTTGCGCCCACTGCTTTTTGTCGGAATAGTGTTGGCCGTGGTGGCCGCGCCGCTGCGTGCCATTGAGCGCGACTTTAAGCGCACGTTTTCGGTGCAACCGGGCTGCACGGTGAAAATCGACACCTATCGCGGAAGTATTGTCGTGACGGAGAGCGACCAGCCGGAGGTCGAAGTCACGGGCCTGATGGAAATCGGTGCTGAGACTGAAGCCGAGGCCGACCGCATCCGTGAGGCACTCAATTTGGAAATCACCGAGGAAGGGAACACGATCAGCGTGCGAGCGCGAAACCCACGGGAGACGCGGGTGCGATTTGTCTGGCAGGATAAGTATCAGATCGACCTTGCCTGGCGAGTTCGTGTGCCGCGCCACTGCAATGTCGACCTTAGGACGCTGAATGGGGGGATCACGGTCGGTAATCTCACCGGTCGCGTGTTCGCCCGGTCGGAAACGGGAGCAATCTACGTGAAACGGATCGATGGTTCGGTGGATGCGTCGACGGAGCTGGGCGATGTGATTGTGTCGCGTTGCACTGGTCCGGTAAAGGCCCGGGTGCTCCGAGGGACGATTCGGGTCGGCACGGTGGGTGGAAGGACAGAACTAAAGAATTTTACGGGAGACATCGAGGTGCTCGCAGCAAAAGGAGACTTGATTGCCGAAGCGGAGGCCGGAGACGTGATGGTGGGGTTTCCCCGGGACTTCGTCGGCGAGGCCAAGGTGAATACGTCGGGAGGTAGTATTCACGCGAAGATTGATCCGGCGGCGTCCTGTCGCGTGCGAGCCTCGTGTGTTTGGGGGCGGATCGAGTCTCTCCTGCCCTTGACCGTCGAATCCGGTGAGAACGGAAAACGTTCACTGGCCGGCAAGGTGGGCGAGGGTGCATCCGCGATCACACTGCACGCCAATGGTGGGCACGTGAAACTTTCTCCCGGTGAAACGTATTTCGTGGAAACAGATGAACCGTGGCAGAAAGAACCTCAGGGGGAGTCACTTTTTCTTCGCAGCAAGAAATAGTGCGCCACGAATTCGCTCCCTATGCGGCCTGGTAAAAAAGTGGCGGCGCTGAGCTGTGGAAGGCCGCTGCAGAGTTTCACGAGGGTGTAGTCCTTGAGGGCGGGCTCTTCGAGAAAAACGGGGAGCGAGAGCTCCTCCCTGCCGGGGCCGGCGACGACCGTGTAAAGGGAGCGGAGGAGGACGCCAGCGGGGAGGTGAACGTAGGCAAACGCTCGTCGGGGGGTGAAAGCGAGGCAGTGAACGTCGACGAGGTTGCGACTCGTAGGAAGCGTGAGGAAGTAGTCTTTCCAAGCGTGACCGGTAAACGCGGCGCAAAGCACGGGCAGCGGAGATGCGAAAGCGTTAAAGCACCCTTTTGCGCGGGCCAAAGTAACCACGCGCGGAGGCTGCACGGCCCCGTCGGGGCGCTCAGTGGTTTTACGGCGACATCACGCTTGGCTTGGTGCGGACAGGCGCGCCAAGCTGGCGGACATGTCACTCGACACTGCCTTCGCCGAACTCACTTCGCTGGTCCAACGTGCACACACGCTCGGCACCGTGGGCGAGCTGCTCGGCTGGGATGAGCAGGTGAATTTGCCGTCGGGCGCGGCGGAGCAGCGGGCGGCGCAACACGCGGCGCTCGCCGAGGCGGTGCACGCGGCGGCGAGCGAGCGACGGATCGGCGAGTTATTGGTGGAGTTGCAGAAACCGGATGGCGCGCTGTCGGTGGATCAGCAGGCGGTCGTGGCGCAGGCACGGAAGGATTTTGATCGCGCGACGAAGTTACCGGCGGAGTTTGTGCGGGAGAAGGCGGCGCAGGGGAGTCGCGGCTACCACGCGTGGGCCAAGGCCAAGGCGAACGACGATTTCGCGAGCTATGCGCCGGTGCTGGAAAAGAATTTGGAGTTCGCGAAGCGCGAGGCGGCTTATCTCGGCTGGGGCGGACGCGAGTATGACTACATGCTTGATAAGCATGACCCGGGACTGACCGCGGCGGCGGTGGATCGGCTGTTTGGCGAATTGAAACGCGAACTCGTGCCGCTCGTGCGCGAGATCACGGCGTCTCCGACTGCGGCGCGCGCGAAGACGGCGGCAGGGAAATTGCGCGGATTTCCGGTCGAGGGGCAGCGGACGTTCCTGCGCGAAGTGACGGAGAAAATCGGCTTCGACTACGGGCGCGGGCGGATCGACGTGTCGCTGCATCCGTTTTGCTCGGGCACAGGGAGCGACGTGCGGATGACGACGCGCTTCAAAGAAGATGAGCCACTCGACTCGCTGTTCTCGTCGATCCACGAAACGGGACATGGCCTTTACGAGCAGGGCTTGCCGGCGGCGCAACTTGGCACGGCGCTGGGCATTCATGCGGGCATGGCGGTGCACGAGTCGCAGAGCCGGCTGTGGGAAAACCAAGTCGCGCGGAGTCGCGGATTTTGGCGTAGTTTCGAGCCACGGTTTCGTGCGTTGTTTCCGACGCAGACGGCGGCGCTCAACGCGGAGGAGCTTTATCTCGCGGTGAATCTGGTGGAGCCGACATTGATCCGCGTGGATGCGGACGAGGTGACTTACAACCTGCACATCATTTTGCGGTTCGAGATGGAGAAGATGCTGTTCACGGGAGAGCTCGCGGTGCGCGATTTGCCGGCGGCGTGGCGCGAGGCGTCGCGGGAGATCTTGGGCCTTGAGCCGGCGAATGATCGGACCGGCGTTTTGCAAGACGTGCACTGGAGCGACGGTGCGTTTGGATATTTCCCGAGTTACTGTCTCGGCAACATGCTCGCGGCGCAGTTGTGGTATCGGGCGCAGGAGCTGCGACCGGGGCTGGAGGCGGAGTTCGCCCGCGGAGATTTCTCGTGGCTGCTCTGCTGGCTGCGCGAGCAAGTCCACGCGCAGGGGCGGCGCTTCGATGCGTTGGAACTGGCGCGGCGGGTGACGGGAGCGGAGTTGTCGCCCAAGGCGCTGGTGCGCTATCTGCGTGAGCGCTATGGCGCGCTCTATCTCGGCTGATTTTTATGGGGCTGATCGACACGCACACGCACTTGGAATCGTTTGCTCGCAAGGGCCCGGACGTGCTCGCGGGAGCCCTCACGCGGGCGCGGGCGGCGGGTGTGGACGCGATGATTACGATCGGCACCTCGCCGGAGGATTGGGGACTCTATCGGGGCATCGCGCAGCAGCACACGGCGGATGATTTCGTGCGCTACACGGTGGGACTGCATCCGTGTTCCGTGGACGCGACCTGGGCGGAGGCGTTGGCGCAAGTGGAGGCGTTTTGGAGCGGCGAGGCGCCGCGACCGGTGGCGCTCGGAGAAATCGGACTGGATCGCTTTCACCTGCCGAAGGATGGGGCGGAAGCAGAGAAAATCTTCGCCTGGCAGCGGGCGGCGTTTGCCGAGGGGCTTGCTCAGGCGAAGCGGCTTGGATGCCCGGTGGTGATTCACTCGCGCGGGGCTTTTGCGGAGTGCGTGGAGATGATTGATGCCAGCGGGGTGGATTGGACGCAGGTGGTGTTTCACTGCTTCACCGAAGGCGTGACGGAGATGGCCGAGCTGACGCGGCGCGGGGGCTTCGGGTCGTTTACGGGGATTCTGACTTACAAGAGTGCGGAGAATGTGCGTGCGGCGGCGAAGGCCCAGGGACTGTCGCGGTTCATGCTCGAAACGGATGCGCCTTACCTGACGCCGATGCCGCATCGCGGAAAGCCCAACGAAGTCGCCTATGTGCGCCACACGGCGGAGTATGCGGCGAGTGAGGTATTTGGCGTAAGCTACGAAGAGCTGGTGCGGGTGAGCACGGCGAACGCGCGGGCGTTTTTCCGGCTGTGAGCACAAAAAAGGCAGCCCGAGGGCTGCCTTTGGCGGAGTGAGCGGAGGACCGGCTCAGGCCTCGTCGAATTTGCGGGCGAAGAGGGCGTCGAGTTCGGTGAGCATGGCGGCGGCGTCGTCGCCGGTGGCGATGAACTTGACCTTCGAACCCTTGCCGGCGGCCAACATCATGAGGCCCATGATGCTCTTTCCATTCACTTGCTCGTCTTTGTTTTCCACGAAGACCTCGGCTTTGAACTTATTTGTGATGCGAACGATCATGGCGGCCGGGCGCGCGTGAATGCCCATTTTGTTCTGCACGACCAGTTCCTTGGTGACAGGCTGGGATGCAGGTGTGGCGTCGCTTTTGTTCATGGCTACGGGAAAGACCCGGCAAAATCCGGGAGGAGGCACCGGCTTGCAACCTCAAATCCCGTTCGCACCATGCCCTGCCATGCCTCAGACCGCGATTATCGTCCCATGCCGGCTCGAATCTACCCGCTTCCCGCGCAAGCTTTTGCATCAGATTAAGGGCAAGCCGTTGCTCCTCTGGGTGGCGGAGCGGATCAAACGCGAGGCGCCGGAGTTTCCGCTATGGTTTGCGGTGGATGATCCGCTGCTGCGCGACTGCGTAGTGAGCGCGGGGTTTCAGGCGATCATGACGAGCACGGCGCATCAAAGCGGGACGGATCGCATTGCGGAAGCGAACCGCACCGTCGGGGCGCAACGGATAATCAATGTGCAGGCCGACGAACCGCTGGTGACGGGGGCGCAGATCCGGGCGCTGGACGTGTTGCTGGCGAGCGGGGCGCCGATGGCGACGCTCGCGACGCCGTTCAAGCGGGCGGCGGATTTTGCGAATCCCAATCAAGTAAAGGTCGTGCTGGCGCCGGCGGTGCGGCGGGCGATGTATTTTTCGCGTTCACCGATGCCGTTTGCACGCGACCGCGGCGGCTTGGTCGATGATGCGTGGGTGGCCGCTAATCCGTGCTACAAGCACCTCGGGCTCTACGGCTACGCGGCAAGCTTGCTGGAGCAGTTTGCGCGGATGCCGATGGGCAAACTCGAGCAGATCGAGAAGCTCGAGCAGTTGCGAGTGTTGGAGAACGGCCATGCGATCGCGTGTGACGTGACCGAAGACCCGACCATCGGGGTCGATACCCCGGAGGATGCGGTGAAATTTGAGCAGTGGCTCGGATAGGCGCGAGTTGCGCGAACCAGCCGGTGAACACGTGGAGGTGCTCGGCGGCGCGGCGTAAAAAAGGGCGGACTTGAGTCCGCCCTTTTTACTTTAGATCGTCCCGGCTTTGCGGGCTTCGACCATTTTGTAGAAGTCGACGAAGAGCGGGTCGGCGTCGTTCGGGCCGGGGGCGGCCTCGGGGTGATACTGGACGCTGAAGATCGGGAGCTTTGTGTGGCGGAGGCCTTCGACGGTATTGTCGTTGAGATTGATCTCGGTGACCTTGGCGCCGGTTTTCTCGAGGGACTGCGGATCGGTGGCGAAACCGTGGTTCTGCGCGGTGATCGAGACTTTGCCGGTCTCGAGGTTTTTCACGGGTTGGTTGCCGCCGCGGTGGCCGAACTTGAGCTTGAAGGTCGTGCCGCCGAGGGCGTGCGTGAGCATCTGGTGGCCAAGGCAAATGCCAAAGATCGGGAAGTCAGGAATGAGATTCGTGACGGTCTTGTGGATGTAGGGGAGGGCGGCAGGATCGCCGGGGCCGTTGGAGAGGAAGACGGCGTCGGGTTTGTGCTCGCGGACTTGCTCGCCGGTCGCGGTGGCGGGGAAGACCTGCACCTCGAAGCCGTGGTTCACGAGCTTGCGGTAGATGGAGTGCTTGGCGCCGAAGTCGAAGGCGGCGACGCGGAACTTCTTCGTCGGAATCGCCGGTGCGTTCATCGTCGTGCCGACGGGTAGATAAGGAGTATTGTAGTTCGCCGGGTCGCTGGCGCTCCAGATGAAGGGTTCCTTGCAGGAAACGTCCTTCACGTAGTCGGCGCCGGCCATGTCCTGCCAGGATTTCGCGCGTTGGATGGCCTCGGCGTCGGTGATGGGGAGCGTGCTGAGGCAGCACTTCATCGCGCCGTCGACCCGGAGCTTCTTGGTGAGAGCGCGGGTGTCGACTTCGCTGATGCCCGGGATGCCGTTCTGCCGGAGATAATCACCGAGGGAGAGGCGGCTGCGCCAGTTGCTGACGATGGGAGAGAGTTCGCGGACGACGAAGCCGGAGCACTTCGGGACCTTGGCCTCGGTGTCCTCGGGGCTGATGCCGTAGTTGCCGATTTGGACGGCGGTCATCGTGACGATCTGGCCGAAATAGGACGGATCCGTGAGGATCTCCTGATAGCCGGTCATCGAGGTGTTGAACACGCATTCGCCGGCGATGGTGGCGTCGGCGCCGAAGGCGAGGCCGCGGAAAATGGAACCGTCTTCGAGGGCGAGGACTGCGGGTTTGGACGTGGACATTAAAGCCGAACGAAAAGCCGTCGTGCCATGCGTGCCAAGGGGAAACGCGTGCGGTGCACGCGAAAAATTACGGAGCCGGGCGGACGGCGCGGGGCAGCGTGAGCGGCGTAGCCGCATCGGCGGCTTCCGCTTCGATCACGACCACGGGATCGGGCGTGGTTTGACGCTGGCGCCGGCGCTTGATGGAGAGTTCTGCCTGGGTATCGAGCCAGCGAATGATCGCGAAACGCGGCTTGGGACTGACGAATTCCCTGGGTTCGGCCGTGCGGCCGTGGGTGTAGAGCGTCTCGGGATCGACGTAGGTGCCGAGGATCCAATCTGGGACGGGTAGACCAAAGATACCGGAAATGGCTTCGTTGCAGCGGATATCGGCGTGGTGGCGGAGGTGAAACGCGTAGGCCTTGCGCCAGAAGGCGCCCGTGGTGGGCTGCGCGACGAGCCGATCCCAGGTGGCTTGAGGCCAGTGCTCGATGGCGTGGATGATTTCGTAGAGGCTAATGGACCAGGCAATACCGAGCCAGCCGCCAAGGATGACGGGATAGGTGGGCAGGAGCCACTGGACGGTCGCAAAGATGGGGAGGGCGAGGATCGCGAAGATCGCGAGGGTATACCAGGGGAAGTAGGAGGCTTCGAACTGCTTTTCGTGTTCGATGGGGTAGCGATTTTCCACGAGGTAGGGCACGGACTCCTGGCCTTTCTTGGCCTTTTGGAAGCCGACGCGGGTGAGTGCGTGGTGCAGGGTGTGCTGGCGGTAAAAATAGCTCAGAAACGGAATCAGCGGAGCGTGCAGAATGTAGCGATGGAAGAAGAACTCGAAGGTGCCGGCGGCGCAGTGGGCCGCGAAAAACATGAGGCCGAGCGCCCACCATGGAGCATCGAGTTGAGCGCGCCAGACCGTGGGCGCGAGGAGGGCGAACAAGCCGCAGAGGACGGCGAAGGTGAGCGCGATGGTGACGGAAAAGAGCGCGACGGAGAATTTGGGCTCGGCTTTGTGCCCGTGAGAATGGTGCGACATGTGTTTTTCGGCGAAAGGGGACGACGTCGCCGAGGGGCGGATGGCCGCGTTCAACGATGGGTGAAGAGAGCAGGTTGGGCCGGCGCAAGCGAGGAGGGTTTTCGCAAATCGTGCGGGACAGGCGCGCAAAGATTTCCAGCGGTCGTTTGACAGAAAATCGTTAGCCCCCTAACTGCTTCGCACACTCCAATGCCATACATCGAAGATCGTGCCAGCTGGTTCGAAGGTCAGGGCCTCTGGCAGCATATACCGGCGAGCGATTGGCTCGATTGGACATGGCAGTTGAAGAACCGCATCACTACCGTGGCGCAACTGGAGCAATTCATGACGCTGACGGCCGAGGAGCGGGCCGGCTGTGTGTTTGCCAATCAGAAGCTGGCCCTCGCGATCACGCCGTATTTTTTCAACCTGATCGATCGCAACGACCCGAATTGCCCGATCCGCAAGCAGGTGATTCCCCGTGCGGGTGAGATGGTGCAGAGTGATGAGGAGATGCTTGATTCACTGGGTGAGGATGAACACTCGCCGGTGCCGGGACTGGTGCACCGCTATCCGGATCGGGTGCTGTTCCTGGTGACGGATCGGTGCGCGGCGTATTGCCGGTATTGCACGCGGAGCCGGTTGGTTTCCAACGCGCAGGACTACAATTTTCACCCCGAGTATGAACAGGGGCTGCGCTACATCGAGGCGCACCCGGAAGTGCGCGACGTGCTGCTCTCGGGTGGCGATCCGCTGCTCTTGTCGGATCGGAAACTGGAGCACCTGCTCTCCCGGCTGCGGGCGATCAAGCATGTGGAGTTCATCCGCATCGGTTCGCGTATTCCGGTCTTTCTGCCGCAGCGGATTACGCCGGAGCTCTGCGAGATTTTTAAGAAATACGGCCCGATCTGGATGAGCATCCACGTGAATCATCCGAAGGAGGCGACGGCGGAGCTGAAGGCGGCGTGCGAGCGGCTGTCGTTTGCGGGTGTGCCGCTGGGCAACCAGAGCGTGCTCCTCGCGGGCGTAAACGATGATGCCGATGTGATGAAGGCGCTCGTGCACCGGCTGCTGCGCATGCGGGTGCGACCGTATTACATTTACCAAATGGATCTGATCACGGGCGGCGCGCACTTTAAAGTCGATGTGCGGAAGGGGATCGAGATCATCCGTGCGCTCCGCGGTCACACGACCGGTTACGCCGTGCCGCAATACGTGATCGATGCGCCCGGTGGCGGAGGCAAGGTGCCGATCAATCCCGACTACGTCGAAAAAATCACCGACGACGAAGTGATCTTTCGCAACTACGAGGGGCAGAGCTTCCGTTATCCGCTGAAGAGCACGCCGATGAAAGCGGTGGATGGCGCGGAGTTGCCGGCGAGCGGGATCGAGTTGGTGACCGTGCGGCCGTGAAGCGGTGCCCGCGCCGAGGGCCGGGCGATAGAAGCGCGGTCAGTGTAACGAGAAAGTCGCGGTGACGGTGGCAGTGATGGTTTTGTCGAGGGACGATGCGTCGTTGTTACCTTCCCAACTCGTGGCGGTGGAATAGAGGGGGTTGATTTGCACGACACCCATGCGGGCGGCGCGGAGTTCCTTGAGGCGGCGGCCGCCTTGGGTGGCGATTTGTTCAGCGCGCAGACGGGCGTCACGGGTGGCTTCGGCCATCATCTCGACCTTGGCCTCGCTGGCTTTGGTGTAGATGAAACTGAGATCGCCGGAGACGAGGGCGACGCCCTCATTGAGGAGTTGCGAACAGTCGCGGCTGAGGCGCTGGATGCCGTCGATGTCGCTGGATTTCAACATGATAGATTGGGTGAGTTGGTAGCCGATGCGGCGGGCAGCGGTTTCGGCATCGTCGCTTTTCGGGCGCGAGGTGAGTTCACGGATTTGGACCGGGGCGAGGAGGTGGTCGGTGATCGCGCGGGCGCGAAGGAAGTGTTCGACCTTGGCCAGGCTGGCTTTCAGTTGCTCGTTGGCCGCGAGGAGCGACTCGTCGTCGACCGCGAAGTGGCAGCGCCAGACGACAAGGTCAGAGCGGACGTTCTTGCGGGCGGAGCCCGTGACGTCGATGACGCCCGCTTCGTGGAGGTGGGTCCACGTGCGGGTGAGCAGAAAGGAGGCGAGGCAGAGGCCGGTGGCGAGGAACAGGCCGGCCAGCAGGCCGAAGAGATGGGGGCGGGTGGGAGTTGTGGTCATGGCGAAAATTTCGCCACCAGCCGTCTCGGCGGCCGGAAGAATTGTCTAAGAATAGTTGTTCACAAACCCACTAGTAATTGAAAAACAGTGATTTGTGATCGCGGTGAATGACCTGAAAATTCTTGGAAAATTTTTGAGCGTTTCACGCCGACGCGCATCTATCTCCGTGTAGTCAGCACTGTCCTGGTAAGACAGTGTAGTGTTTGTAGTTCTTACGGTTTGCTTGGTGTTAGGTCACTTGAGCCGCCTCCCATAAGGGGGCGGCTCTTGTGTTTTACGGGGTCGAAGGGTCGGTAACTACGGGATATCCAGCGATCGAGCCGACGCCTTGGGCGCGCTTTTTGCCCGCTGAAGCGGGGGGGGGGCCGCGTGATGAGGCGGGCGGTTTCGTTGCGGTCGGTGGATCGGGCGCAGGCACCGACGGTGTCACGTGGCGGCGGGTGTTTCGGTGGCGAGGCGGGACCAGTATTCAATGGTGGCAGTGACCTTGTTTCCGGCCGAGAAGGACCTGAACACCGCCTTTGTCGGCCACCGACGACGATCCACGGCTTGGACTCTCTCCGAAGGCGTTCACTGTCCGTAGAAAACAGGGAATGACTGGTCGATAGAAGAGGGGGTGCTAGGCGGAGGGGAAGAGGAAACAATTGAAACGAACGGGTAATGTCCGCGTCTATAGACTTTGCCCTTGCGACCGATGAATTAGGGGTAAGGTTACTGATCAGTTACCAACTTGTTCTTCCATCCGATCGCACCGCTCCCCCCGGTATGTTGCCCCGATTTTTTTTGATGCTGTTGCTCGGCTCCGCCGCCTTTGGGCTGAGAGCGCAGACGGCCGCGCCCACCGCTACGGTGCTTCCGGCCAACGTTTTCACGAGTAGTGTGTGGTCCGGGAATGTCACGCCGACGAGTGCGAGTGTGGTGGTGCGGCTGAATACTGCCGGTCTGCGCGTGCGGCTGCTGGTGAGCACGAATCCCTCGCTCACGGCCCCGATTTTTTCCGGGGTGGTTACGACGGCGGCCGCGGCGGGAAATATTGTCACGCTGAATATGAGCAGTCTGCAGTCGGACACGGAATATTTTTACGGCGTGGAAGTGGCCGGTGTAGTGCGCGCGGAGCCGCAGTCGCGCGGGCGGTTCCGCACGTTTCCGCTGGGCCGTGCGTCGTTCAAAATCGCCTTTGGCTCATGCGGTGATTTTCGCGCCGCCGATCAGCGTGCTTACGAGGCCGTCCTCGCTGAGCGTCCACTGCTGTTCATTAACACCGGCGATCTGCACTACAGTGATATCAATAGCACCAACATCGACGACTATCGGTCGAACTACGATGCCGTGTTGAGCCAGCCGCAGCAGTCGGCGCTCTATCGTGGAGTGCCGATCGCCTACATGTGGGACGATCACGATTTTTGCGGTAACGATTCCGATGGGAACGCCGTGGGCCGTGATACGGCCCGCAATGCCTACAAGGAGCGCGTGCCGCATTATCCGATTGCCTCAGCCGGTGGCACGATCGCGCAGGTTTTCACCATTGGGCGTGTGCGATTCATCATGACTGACGTGCGCAGTGCCGCCAATGATTCCGGAATCAAGGAGTCGGCCACGAAGACGCGCCTGGGTGCGACGCAAAAGGCATGGTTTAAACAGGAGCTGATCTCGGCGCGTGATGCGGGGTTTCCGCTGATTGTCTGGATCAACACCAATCCCTGGATCGATGCTCCTCTCGTGGGCGCCGATTCGTGGGCTGGCTGGGCAACGGAGCGCACGGAGCTCGCGAATTTCATCCGCGATAACCGTATCTCCAACCTCGCGATTCTCTCGGGCGACATGCACGCGCTCGCCTACGATAATGGCACCAATTCCGACTATGCGACCGGTGGTGGCGCACCAATCCAGGTGCTGCACGCGGCGGCCCTCACCTCGGGTGCCTCCAACAAAGGTGGACCCTATTCCGGCGGCGTGTTTCCAGGTAGTCAGCAATACGGAATACTGGAGGTCTACGACAGTGGCGGCCCCAGTATCGCTTGCCGCTTCCTTGGCATGCGGGTGGGTGAAGGGGCCAAGATCAGCGCGATTTTTAGCACGACCACTCCGGTCGCGTCGGACCAGACGATCGTCAACACGTCGACTCTCGCCCATGTCGCCGCGGGCTCGGACCAGATTTCCAGTGGCTTTGTGATTGCGGGTCGCTCGTCGCGCACGGTGTTGGTTCGCGCGGTTGGTCCGACGCTGGCAGACTTTGGACTCGCCGATCCTTTGGTGAATCCGCTGCTGTTTCTTTATCAGGGCGACAAGCTCATCGCACAGAGCGAAGGGTGGGCGCCGGATGATGATGCAGAGGTTCGTCTCACGGCCGCGTTTGATCGTGCGGGTGCATTTCGTTTCTCCAGCAAGGCCACCCGTGATTCGGCTTTGCTCGTTACTCTCGCTCCCGGTGCATACACGTTGCAGGTGAAGAGCGCCGACGGTTCGGGTGGGGCGACGCTCGTTGAAGTATACGACGTCCCTTGAGCCAGAGGGAGTGAACGAAGGCGTTAGCGGGCGGGTCTTCGCTCTGCTGGACTCGCCCAATTCCTCTGGGTGAGGAACCCGCTTTTTTGGCTTACGGGACCTCGTAGATCTCGAGGATGGCCACACCTTGGGCTCCGGCCTTGCCGGCGACCTCCACCGTATAGGCGCCCGGTGGCAAAGTGACGAGCAGCGCACTGTCTTTGCTGCCACTCCGAAGTGCGAAGGCGCCCACCGCTTGGGCGGCCGCGGAGATTTGGGTCGGGTTTGGGCCGGCGGACCAATCATCGTTGGAGCCGAGCGCCTTCTGACCCGCGTAAACTGTGACCACGGGATCGGCGAGCGTGTCGGTGAGGCCAAAGGCTTCGAGGGTTGGGCCAATGCCGCGGATGAGCATGCGTTTGTAAGCCGAACCTTGGATGACGAAGCCGCCGATCAGCACACCGTCGCCGCTGCGCACCACGGCGCGAGTAGAGAGGTTGGCCGTGCGGCCCGTGCGATCGGTTTCGTAGACCTCGGCGAGGCCGATGCCGGTGGAGCCGAATTCGCTCGTGACCTTCAGCGTGTAGGCGCCGGCGCTGGTCTGGGCCACCAGCGCGGCGTCGTGGCTGCCGGTCGTGAGCGGGAAGGCGCCGACGGTCTGGAAGAGCGCCGGAAGCTTGGCGCCGTCGAGGCCGTTTTGCCACGAGCTGTTGCGGTAGATTTCGACTTGGTTGGCGGTGAAGACGCCGATCACGGGGTCGGGCAGCGCGCCTGCGGCGCCGAAGCTGGCGAGGGTCGGGCCGACGGCGCGGACGACGTAGTTTTTGTTTACGGTATCACGCACAGAGACGCCGGTGATGAGGGCTTGTCCGCCGACGCCGATCAGGCCGCGACTGGAGAAATTGATGAGCTTCGAGGCGGGCGCGAGGGGCGAGGAGGCTGCGCTGCCAACGGCTGAGCTCCAAGGGCTGCCGGGGAAGGTGTTGCGCAGATCGGCGCGGTAGCTGCGGACGTGCACGTTGGTCGTGCTCGCGACGGTGAGCGGTGCGCTGGAGACTGCGGCGTTGGGCGCGATGTCGCCGCCGAGCAGGCGGGGATCTGAGCCGTCCAGCGTGTAGATGAGTTGCGCGCCGGCGGGGGGAGTAAACGTGATCGCCGTGCCGTTGTCGTTGGCGGTGGGAGCAGCGAGAAATTTTTGGTCGATCCATCGGGCGCGCTGCGTGAGCCAGTTCTTCATTTCACTCACGCCGCCGGATGTGCCTTGCGGGAACCGCGGATCGTCGGGCCAGCGGGCGGCGTCGCGCGCGGCGGCTGCGGGTCCAATCGACGCGGAGAGTTGATCGGCGAGGTTGAGGAGATTGCCGGTGGAGAACGTGTCGCGGCGGAGGGACTGCCAGCGGTCGATCCAGTCCTGCATAAACTCAGGGTCGCGGACGAGGCGGGCCCACCAGCCCGTGTTCCAGAAATCCGTGGCATCCTCGGTATTCCAGACGTCCCACGGCGTGGTGTGGAAGACTGTCGCGGAGCCAAGTGAGCGGTCGAAGTCCCAGACGGGCCCGGCGACCAGTTTGCCGCCGCGGTCTTTCGTAAAATACGAACTGCGATCAAGGGCGTCGAAGTTGCTGACGAAGGTGTTGAGCAGGTGATAGTCGACCCATGAGGCGCGGTCGATGAAGTCGAGGTAGGTGCGAGACGAAAACCCTTGGTCGGCATCGGCGAAGAGGGCGTCTTCGAGCTGCTGCACGTAGTCGCGGATGTAGTCGCGTTGCGGGGTGCTGAGGTCGACCGCTTTTTGCGAGGCGACGATGACGGCGGACGTGCCGTTGTTCGGGAAGCCGTTGCGGGTGATCCAGCTGTATTCATCCGCCGCCGGGGCGTCGAATTTCAAAATGTAGCCACCGGTGATTTCGGGCGCAGCGTTATCGGCCGAAGTGAGCGGTGTGATATTGACGCGGTTCGCCCCGATTTCGATGCGATCGGTGAGCGCGTAGATGCCAGCGTAGGAAGCATCGCTGAGTTCTCCGCCCGCGGAGTTAAAAAACACCTCCACGAGTTGGACGTTGGGCGCCCAATGCCCGAGGCGACGGCTGAGCTCGTAAACGAAGGCGTTCTTGATGAGCGCGCGGTCGAAGAACCACGGGCCGACCAAGGCCCACTTGTCCGCCGGGGCGGAGCCGAAAAGCGATTGCGGCGTCTTTTTTCCCGAGGAGTCGGTGAGTTCGAGATTGTAGCTCTTTTTGGGAAATGTCGCTGAAGACGAGCCTCGGACGGTCATGGTAATCGGCGTCGCGAGTCCGGGGCCGGCAGTGAAGGCAGTGTTGCCCGGGCCGCGGGCGCCAAAGGTGTAGAGCCAAGCCGGATGGTCGAGGCCGTCTTTATTAAGTTCGCCGAGGCCATGGTCGTCGAGGACGAGCACAGGAAGTTGGGCGGCGGATGCCGTGAGGTTGGCTCCGAGCTTCACGAATTGAGTCGTGGAATCGAGGCCTTGCACCGTGTCGTCATCCGAGAAGACGGCGGCGCGCACGATGACTGATGAGTCTATGGTGATCGGCCGGAAGTAGCGGGGCGAAGAGCGGGTGGGAGAGGGGATCGCCGCTCCATTGGCGGAGGGCGCTGCGATCACATAATGGATATGCTGGCCGGCACTGGCCCCGGAAAGTTCGAGCAAAAAGCTCTCGGAAAACGTAGTGGCCGGGCGGGAAAAGGTGACTTTTTCCACCAGCGTCAGGGCGTTGGCCCCGCCATTGTTGGCGCCGGGAGTCGCGGTGCGGAGGTAGCCGATGGCCCCCGCCGAGCCATCGGTCGGTTGGGTAATGCCGAAAGAAATATCGCTATACTGGGCCGGAAAAGTGGGCGCAAAGTCGGTTGCGACGGTCGTTCCGTCAGGACGGATCAGGCCAAGATATTCGCCCCCAGCGCTTAGCGAGAAATTCGTGTGGAGGGTGCGGCCGGGGTCACGGCGATTCTTGCCCGAGGCGAAAACGACGAGGTAACCGCCGCCGGGAACGGTCACATTGGGGAACTGCCACTTGGTCTTAATCGTTGCTGCATCGGTGAGATACCAACCGGCGAGGTTCACGGGATCGCGGTCGGGATTGAAGATTTCGATCCAGTCGGAAAACGCTCCATCCTCGTCCGCCAGCGTGGCGGAGTTGGCGGCCATGAACTCGGTGATCGTGGGGGCCGCGATGGCGGGGGCGGCGGCGAGCACTAGACCCAACAGCCCGGTGATAGCCTTCCTGAGGATATTCCAGGACATCAGCTTACGACGCAGTAGACCGTCCTCAGGCAGAACGGAGGCGCCCGTAGGGGTGCCCGTCGCCGGGTGGTTTGGAGTGCGGGTGGACTGATTCATACGTCGCATGAGACGTCTATAGTTCGGCCGGTTACCACGCGGCTTGGTAATTAAAGTCTCAAATTACTGTAACCGGTAGCCGGGCTTAGCGTGACTTCTTTCGTCCCAAGCGCCGGGCAGGGTAGTCAGTTGGCGCCCCGGCCTCGTTCGCGACACATATTGCGCTTGCTCCGCGGTGGCGTGGTTCGTTTGGTGCGCGTGCCTGTAGGGGTGTCCTCCGCGGAGGACTGAGATTGCGGTGCGCT
Organism: Opitutia bacterium; assembly: GCA_947453695.1. Lineage (GTDB taxonomy): Bacteria > Verrucomicrobiota > Verrucomicrobiia > Opitutales > Opitutaceae > GAS368. The sequence continues at coordinate 15,139 of CANGHW010000002.1, read as the reverse complement.
CGACCGCTCGACCCTTCGAACCTGAACGGATCATGCCGACGAAGGAAACAGCAGGCGCCGCGATGAGCGCCTATTTCGGGTGCTCGTCTGGCGCCCCTTCTCTCGGGAGTCCGATTTGGGTCGGGCATTTCACACAAATGCAAAACCCGACACGAATCCTCCTCCTCCTCGCCGCGGCCCTCGCCGCGTTTCAGTCCGCGCCTGCGCAAACCGCGCCGGTGCCGTCCACGATGCCCCCGGCCTCCGCCGCGGGCACTCCACCGGTCAAGCTCGCGCCGCTCCGCGTGACGGCCGATCTCTGGGAAGCTCCACTCGAGCGCATCCCGGCCAGCGTGACGGTCTATGACGAAGCCGCCCTCCGCGCTGGCTCTGTCCGCCACTTCGGCGATCTCGCCGATCAGATCCCTAACCTTACCTGGACGGGTGGCACGTCGCGTCCGCGCTATCTCCAGATTCGCGGAATCGGTGAAAACTCCCAATACGAAGGCGAGACGCCCGATTCGACGGTGCGCTTTCTCGTCGACGACTTGGACTTCACGGGGCTCGGCACGCTGGGCAGTGCGTTTGACGTGAGCCAGGTCGAGGTGCTGCGCGGACCGCAGGCCGGAGCCTTCGGAGCCAATGCCGCCGGCGGTGTCGTGCGCCTCGTCACGAATGCGCCCACGCCGTTCTGGACCGGACGCGTTGAGACGAGCTTCGGCGAGGACGCGTTGCGCGAAGGGGGATTCGCGGTCGGAGGCCCGCTCCTCTCGGGCAAATCCGACCAACTGATGGGGCGTCTCGCGATCCACCAGCACAACAGCGACGGATTTCGCCGCAATGTGACGCTCAAGCGCGACACGAACGCCCGCGATGAATTCTCGGCGCGCCTCCGTTTTACCGCGAACCTCTCGCCGCTGTGGCGTTGGGACGCCGCGCTGCTTTACAGCGACCAACACAACGGTTTCGACGAATTCGCGCTGAATAACAATGGTCGCATGACTTACAGCGACCAGCCCGGGGTGGACAATCAGCGTTCGAAAGCGGCCAGCTTGCGCGGCACTTTCACCGGCCTCGCCGGGGCGCGTCTGACGAGTGTCACGAGCTGCAGTTGGACGAAATCCCGCTACAGTTATGATGACGATTGGACGGCGGCGTCCTACCAAGGCTTCAGCGATCTGGGCCGCGACCGGCGCGTCTTCAACCAGGAGCTCCGGCTCGATTCCACGGCCACGCGCGGCGCGCTCGGCGTGATCGATCGTTGGACGGTGGGGGGATATTTTTCTGACACGCACGAGACCGGCGCCTACACGGATAGCGATCCGGATAACATTCGCGGCCTGCGCACGCGCTACCAGGGAGAGAACGTCGCGCTCTTCGGCCAGGTCGCCCACGATCTCGACGCGCATATCCGGCTCACACTCGGTCTGCGCACGGAGCGCGTCGATCTCGACGGTCGCGGTGTCAAAACTCGCTATCGCACCGCACGCAAGGCCTTCGACCCGGAGGTCACGTTTCACCCGCTCTTCGATGATGATCTCTTGGGCGGCAAGCTCACGCTCGAGCACGATCTCAGCGACCACGAAGTCGCCTTTGCTTCCGTCACGCGCGGCTACAAGGCTGGTGGCATCAATATTGATGCGCGCATCAGCCCGCCCGCCGATCCGCTCACTTACGGCACCGAGACGCTGTGGAATTACGAGGTTGGCCTCCGGGGTAATTGGCTGGAGCGCCGCCTGACCGGCGAGTTCACCGCGTTCTACCTCGCACGCCGCGACACCCAGGTGCGCGACTCGGCCGGCTTCGGCGGTAACTACCGTTTCTTCACGGCCAACGGACGCGAGGCGCACGTCTCGGGTCTCGAAGCGTCGGCGAACTACACGCTCACGCCGGAAGTGTCCCTGCACGCGACGCTCTCCCAGATGGAATCGGAGTTGAATCGCTTCACGCTTACCAACGGCAATACCGGGGGCGGTCGTCGCCTCGCGAACACGCCCCGCTATGGCTACACGCTCGGTGCGCGTTATCGCCATGCCGACGGCTTCTTCGCCAACGCCGACCTGATCGCCCGCGCCACGCAATTCGACTCCAATAACCAAAATGAAGCCCGTCGCGCTTTCCGCGTGGTCAACGCCAGCCTCGGCTACACGTGGCAGCAGTGGACCTTCACGGTCTGGGGCCGGAATGTCTTCAACCAGCGTTACGAGAAGCGCGTGTTTTTCTTCGGCAACGAGGACCCGAATTATATCGAGACCCGCTACGAGGACCGGGCTGATCCGCGCCAGGTCGGAGTCAGCGCCGCCTATCGTTTTTGAGTAGCGTTCCGCTCGGTTATGCCGAGCCAGCCTGCGCCGGTGCTCGACGTTAAGCGTTGAGCGCCCGGCGGCAGGCCGCACATTGAGCCCATGATCGGTCTCCACGAAGGCAAAGGCTCGGCCGCCAAAAAGAAAAAGCCGGCGGAGCGCATCCTGGCGCTGAAGATGAGCGTGATTGCGTGCCGGCCGTTGATCTGGCGGCGCTTTCTCGTGCGCGAATCGATGTGGCTCTCGCGCCTGCACGACACGCTGCAGGTAGGGTTCGATTGGTTCGATTACCAGACGCACGCCTTTAACATCGACGACCGGCGTTTCGGCAATCCGCTCAAGCGGGACGAAATCACCATCGAGGATGATCGTGATGTCACGTTGGCCGATCTTGGGCTCGAGGAGGGCAGCCAGTTTACCTACGGCTATCACTTCGGTGAAGGCTGGCAGATTGGTCTTATCGTAGAACGGGCCGGGATAATCGAAAAAGGGCTGACTTATCCGTTTTGCATTGGCGGCGAGCGTGCTGGTCCGCCGGAGGATTGCGGCGGGATCGAGGCGTTTCACGACATGTTGGAGTGCATCAAGGAGCCGCATACCGAACTCGGTCGAGAGTGGATCGAGTGGCTGGGACCAGACTACGATCCGCAGCGCTGCGATCTCGAGAAGATCAACAAGGCGCTAAAAAAACTGGGGAAGTAACCCAAACGTTTCCCGGGGTGGGTCGACGCGTGGCGCGCCGCCTGCTCATGGTGGGGCGTTCTTTGCTTGTTTTCTGATCAGTCGGGAGGCCTCGGCGACATTCGCCGGATGCCTCCATCTGATCATGAAACAACATCCACGATACCTTCAGGTGGTTCATCCCGGCATGGTGTCCGGAGTGTCGTTTGTGACTGCGTATGAAATCAGAAATTTCCGCGCCACCGCAAACGACGATCTCACGGGCGCCGTCATTGCCGCCGTGCCAGTGAAGGCCAAGTCCAGGCAGTGGGCGCAAGCCACGGAGCGTTTCCTCGGAGCGCTTCGTCGACGTGTGCCGCTGATGCTGCGGCGTGACGCCGCAGCTTGACCGACAGAAAATCCAACCGGGGTGGAGGAGTCGTTCCTTCATCCCGGTTTCCTGTTTTGGCGAGGCCGTCGCCGCGGATTAATGCGACTCGGCGAAGCTCGTGATCGAGTGCCACTCGAGGACCTCCTGCAGGAGGCCACGCTCGGTTTTCAGCACGATGCGCTCGAGGCTGTTCCACGTCTGGCAGAAGGTGACGCGCTTGCGGCTGTCTTCGAGCATGAGCTGCATTTCGCGGAAGCGGGCGACGCGCCGCTGCAGGTCGTTGATCGAGATGAGGGAGATGAACGACGCGGCGATGACCGGGAGAGAGATCGGCAGGAAGTAGAACACGGCGTTTTCGATGGCGGGGGAGACCGCGACGTGGCCCGTGTGGCAAATGGCGTAGGCGAGGGTGCAGGCCATCGCGAGGAGGGTCGCGATCCAGAAGCCCATTTTCAACCGGCCGAAGAGGGGCAGGGCACGCGCCTCCTGCCGGCGGTAGTAGGCGAGTTGGTCGTCGATGCGCTTCTCGAGGTAGATGCGTTTGAATTCGTCCATCGGCACGGGCTGCGCCGCAGCGGAGCGGCTGTGCAGAATATGCAGCGAGCGCGTGAGGCCGCGCACCCCAAGTAGATCGAGATCCTCGAAGAGCGGGGCCGCGCGGGGGAGGCCCCAAGTGGCGAGGGCTGAGCGGCAAAATTCGGCCGCAAGACGGCAGCGCACCCAGCTGTGGTGGGAATGATGGTGATGCCGCAGCACGAGGGCGACGCCGAGGGCGCCGGCGAGGCAGAGGAGCTTGATCCACGGGATGGCGAGGGCGTGGAGGTTAAAGGCCAGCGCCGCGGAGGCGATGAGGGTGGCGACGACGTGCAGCACCACCGTGAGCACGATGAGCCGGCGAAACTGGGGGGCGCCGTGGCTGGCGGCGAAATCGCACTTTTGCTGAAAGGCGAAGATGTGGCCGGGCGCTTTGAACGGGTTCTCGCCCCAGCCGGCGGATTTCGCCGGGAGCCGGTTGAGGTTGGTGAGGACTTTGTCGGTGCGCTCGAACTTCGAGAAATTCTCCCGGCGGATTTCGAGCGTGTGCGCGTCGATCACGATCACCGCTTTGCCGAGCGACTTCGCGTAGTGCACCACATCCGCCGTGCCGCCCTTGCCGCGGGCGGGTTGGCCGTCCCAGACGGCGAGGAGCACGTCGGAGCCGTTGACGGTTTCCATGCCGCAGTCGAGGTAGGCATCTTCGCGGGTGCCGTATTCCGAGATCACCCGGACGTGTTCGGCCCGCGTCAGCAGGTCTTCGACGGCTGACCAGTCGGCCGCGGAGAAATCCTTGGCAAATTCGGCCTTGGGGAGCGGCAAAATCGCGTGCCAGGAGAGGCCGAGTTTCCGGGCCTGGGTGACAAACACCTGGTCGCTGCCATCGGCTACCGAGGAGAGGGCGAGCCACTCGCCGGAGGCCTCCGCCCGCAGCGCCTCGAGCGCCGTGCTGATGGCCCGCGCGACACCCTCCGGGTTTTCCACGGACCGGTGGCCGGAGAATCCGACAACGTGAAACAGCGGCAGCTTGGAGGACTCGCTCATGCGGCAGGAATCCATCGCACGCACGTGGACGGTGGGCGTCAACGGCTAAGCCACGAGAACCGGACCGAGGTCCGGCATTTGGCTAGCGGAGACCAGCCGGCTTGGCACTCTGCGTGCAACAGGCGCAGGTCTGCCAGCTATGTCGGACGTCGTTTTGCTTGAACTTCTGCAAGTTGTGTCCGGTTCTGCCGCGGACATTTGGGGCGGGGCGTTCGCTTGCGGCCCATCGATTTTATGATGATCAGAACCAACTCTTCCCTGGCCCGGGTGATTGCACTTTGGGCGGGGCTGGCAGGTGCAGCATGGCTGACCGCGGGCGAGCCGGTGTTCGCCCTCCCCACCGGTGCACCCGTGGAGCTCGGCTTTGCGCCGGGCGGACTCGCGAAAACCGAAAAATTCCTCCGCGCCGAGATCGAGGCGAAGCACTACGCGGGCGCGGTGTGGCTGATCGCGCGTGAGGGCAAGATCGCCGCCCACGGCGCGACGGGCCTGCGGGACTTGGAAGCGAAACGACCGATGACCGAGGACACGATCTTCCGGATTTTTTCGATGACGAAGCCGGTGACGGTCGTCACGGCGCTCACGTTGATGGAGGAAGGAAGGCTCAGGCTCGACGATCCGGTCAGCCGCTATTTGCCGGCGCTCGCCCAGCCGCAGGTGTTGGTGGGCGGCACCGCGGATGCGCCGCAATTCGCCGCGGCGGAACGGCCGATCACGATCCGCCATCTGCTCACGCACACCTCGGGTTACGGCTACGATATTTTCGCCATCGAGCCGTTGAAGACGTTTTGGACGCGGGCCAAGGTCGGGGAGGCCGCCTCGCTGGGTGATTTTGTGGCGAAGGTGGCGAAGGTGCCGCTGGCGCACCAACCGGGCGCACGCTGGACCTACGGCGTCAACCTGGACCTCTTGGCGGCTGTGATCGAAAAAATCACGGGGCAGACGACTGGCAGTGTAATGCAGGCGCGGATTTTTGCCCCGCTCGGGATGACCGAGACCGGGTTCAGCGTGCCGGCGGCGGCGATTCCCCGGATCGCCAAGACCTACCGCCGGGCGGCAGCGGGCGGATTTGAGACGGACTTGCCGATGCAACGGCTCATCGCCGCGGACGGGAGTCTGCGCGCCCGGGCGTTTGATGAGGGTGGCAGCGGCCTGTTTTCCACGCTGCGCGACTACACGCGCTTTGCGCAGATGCTGCTTAACGGGGGCGAACTTGAGGGTGTTCGCGTGTTGAGCCGCAAATCGGTCGAGCTGATGTCGGCCAACCACGTCACGCATCTGCCTCCAGCCAACGATCCGTGGACGCCGCCCGGTTTCGGCTTCGGTGTGAGTGTCCGCATCGATGGCGCGTATGCCGCCAACTCCCTCGGCTCGCCGGGTCAATACGGCTGGCAAGGCTACGCAACGACCTACTTCACGGTTGATCCGCGGGAGCGGATGATCGCGCTGCTGCTCGTGCAGCACCAACCCTACAACGAAGACGGGCTCTTCGAACATTTCGCCGATACGGTTTACGGGGCGATGGCTAAGTAACCGAGGCGCGCCCATGGAAAATTCGTCCGATCTTACGCGGTGTTTCCGTGCGGGTATTCTTGGGTGTGGCGAGTCGACCGCGAGCGGTGGCTCGAACTGGACGGCGGAGAACGGCGTTTCGGGTGAAGCGTGGTTTGACGCCTGCGGCTTGAGCCGCGATACCGTGAGTTGTCCATGATGCGGCGCTTCCACATGTTGATTGAGCCGGTGATGCGCGACGCACCGCTGCCCGTGCGGTTGTTTCGTCTGCTCTGCCTGACGACCAGCGGGTTGTGTCTCGGAATAGTGCTGCCCGCCAACCTGCTGCAGAATCTGTCGATCTGGGTGCATGTCGGCAATGTGGTGCTCGGCCTTATTGGTTTGGCGTGTCTCAGGGCGTCGATGCAGGGGCGGCATCGCTTCCGCGGCTTTTTGGTGGCGATGGTGTTGTTGATGAACTCCGTTTGGTTCGCCAACGCGGGCTCGGCGGGGAGTGTCACCTACTACTATTTCGCTTTGGCACTCTACCCGATGGCGCTGTTTCGGGGCGGATGGCGGTGGAGTCTGACGGCCCTTGTGGTGCTCAATGTGGTCGGCCTGTTGGTCGTGGAGTTTTTCTTCCCGGAGCTCGTGGTGGGATTTGTGCGTCCGCTGGACCGCTTGATCGACCTCGTGAGTGGGATTGTCTGTGCGAGTCTCGCCGTGATTTTGGTCATCTGGGTGATTTTGGAGGCGCACGACCGGGAGCATGGCCGATTGTCGGCCGTGGCCGATGAACTCACGGCCAGCGAGCGAAACTACCGCGAGATCTTCAATGCGACGAGCGATGCGCTGTTCATTCATGAGGAGAATGGACGACTGGTGGACTTAAACGAGCGGGCTTGCGCTGAGTTTGGCTACACCCGGGAGGAGGCGCTGGCCCTCGCCGTGGGCGAATTGAGTCTTGGGGCCCGTCCCTATGGTGCGGCCGAAGCCCAGGCCAAGGTGGCGCTCGCCCTCACCGCCGGACCGCAGGTGTTTACCTGGCGGAGCCGACGCAAGAACGGTGAATTGTTTTGGTCCGAAGTGGCGTTGCGGGCGAGCGACCTGGGCGGGCGACGTCGCGTGATTGCAGCGGTGCGCAATATCGACGATCGGGTAAAGGCGGAGTCGGCGTTGCGCCTCAACGAGGAGCGACTGCGGCTGGCGCTTGAAGCCTCTCATCAAGGCTGGTTCGACCTCAACCTGCGCACCGGAGAGGGCACCGCGAGTGCGGAGTATGCGCGCATTATCGGACGGGAGCCGGTGGATTTTCGGGTCACCGCGCAGAGCTGGTTGGAGGGACTGCATCCGGATGATCGGGAGCAGGTGCGGCAGGCGTTTCGCGAGTGCGCGGAGACGGGGGCGACGCGTTCGATGGAATATCGTCGGCGCTCAGTGCACGGAGATTGGAAGTGGATCCGCTCGATCGGCAAGGTGGTGGAATTCGACTCCGCCGGCCGGCCGGCGCGCATGATGGGCACGCACACGGATATAACCGAGCGCAAGGAACTTGAGGCGAAGTTGGAGCAGAGCCGGCGGCTGGAGGCGGTGGGAACTTTGGCCGGCGGCGTGGCGCACGATTTGAACAATATCCTCACGCCGATTCTCATGGCGAGCGACGTGCTGCGGGAGAAACTTCCCACGGATTCCGATCGCGAACTGATGACCATGCTGGAGCAGGGGGCGCGGCGGGGCGCGGCGATTGTGCGGCAACTGCTCACGTTTAGTCGCGGCGTCGCCCAGGCTCGTGCCTCGGTGGACGTGGGGGCTTTAATCCGCGAATGCGCGCGCTCGTTGCGCAGTTCGTGGCCAGCGGAGTGGGTCGTGGTGGAGCGGGTGGCGCCGGAGCTGTGGCGAGTCACGGCCGATGCCGGCCAACTGCAGCAGGCTCTGGCCAATCTCTGTGCCAATGCCCATGAGGCCATGCCCGGCGGCGGGGTGCTCACGTTGTCGGCCGAAAACGTCGAACTCGATGATGGGGTCACCAGCCGCAATCCGTGGGGCAAGGCGGGGCGATTTGTGGCCATCACGGTTTCTGACACGGGCCGCGGCGTTACACCGGAGGTGGCTCGCCGGGTCTTCGATCCCTTTTTCACGACCAAGGAAATTGGTCAGGGGCCGGGCTTGGGTTTGTCGGTCGTGCACGGCATCGTGCGAGACCACGGCGGGTCGATAACGATGGCGGCCGAAGTGGGCCGAGGGACGACATTCCGCGTGATTTTACCCGCGGAGCGGGAGCATGCTCCGAAAGCCTAGGCGCACGCCAACTCCTTGGGTGCACGAGGCAGACACCTACGCTCGCGAAACCGACTTGGTCGGCGCCTTTTTGACCGGTGTGGGCTTCGGCTCTTTGTAATTCGGCGCTGATGGGAAAAAGGGCGCGACCCAATCAATCACCGGCTTGAGCACCGCAGGTTCCGTCCGGGTGAAGGTCCAGTGGAGCATCAGCATACCGAAAATCAGGAAAAGGATGAAACCGACGAGGCCGGGATTCAGGCTCTTGAGAAAGCGGTAGAAGCTGAGCGTCATCAGCACCGCGAAAAAGGCGCAGACAATCGTGATGAACGCGTGTTCAGCGAAGAGCGGCTGGAAGAGCTGCCAGAGGCCGGTGCCGGCTTTGTTGAGCGGTGTAAGATCGACGTCTTTCACGGGGGGAGCGCAGCACTGACCGTGACTCAAACGGTGGGTTCGCGTCAAAAGCAAAGCCGGTCGGGAGCTCAGCCGGCGGCATATTTCACGAATCGTTCAAGGTTGTTTTGCCTAAACTACTTAACGCGGGGCGTTGTTGTTATGTTTTGGGGTAATTTGGACTATACAAGTGCCCCATTGGGTTACTTCGCTTCGGGCAAGTGGCCGGCCTTGATCAGGACCATCTTCTCCGGGTCGAGGTGCCTCGTGAGGGCATCGTTTATCTGGTCCGGGGTGAGGGGGGCGCTGGGGATTGGTGGAAGCAGGCGAGTTCGGGATCGCGGTTGTGGGTTGCGAGGATCGTGCCGCGTCCGACCAGCCCATTCGTTAACTCCCGGCGAGCGGACCATCCGCGTCGGACACTCATCACAGCCAGGGCGCATTTCGTCACTCACACCTTGCCCGGGGAGATATCCCCGGTAGCACAGCGTAAGTGTCCGTTGCCAAACGCCTCCTTTTCGCCCCTTTTTTGCCCTGCCCAACCGGGAATTACTCCTCGTCGCCCACCAAATCAGACCCTGAAACTTAATCTCTGTCAGTTCCCCGCGTCGTGTCAGCGAGCGATAGCCGTCTCCACGCGGATCGACTCGAGGGCTTTTCCGGCACCGGTGGTGCGAACTCCCTGACCAATTTTTCCTCTTTCTGCATGAAACTCCTCCGCGTTTTTTTCCTCCTGCTGGCCACGCTGCTCGCCCTGCCTCTGGCTGCGCAAACCCCGACCGATCCGGTGGCTTGGCTGCGCGCGGAAGGGAACGCCACGGACGCCACCACCAACGGGAACAACGGCGTCGTGAGCGGCACCGTGCCCTACGTGACCGGCAAGGTCGGCAACGCGTTCAACTTCACCGGCAATGTGGCCAACTACGTCCGGATTCCCAATTCGGCGAGCCTCCAGTCCTCGCTGCTCACCGTGGAATATTGGGTCAATTTCAACAGCGCCCTCAACGCCGTCACCGTGGCGAAGCGCAATGGCTCCAGCGACGCGTGGCAGACGGGCATCGTTTTCTCGGGCGGGAATTTCCTGCTCCAGTTCGTCGGCAACACGTCGGGCGGCTTGTTCGACTGGTATTCGGCGCCGCTGAGTTCTCCGGTGGGCGTCTGGACTCACGTGGCCGTGACCTACGATGGCAGCACGGTCAAAGGTTACATCAACGGCTCTCAAGTGCTGACCCAGGCGGTCGCGCTGCAATTGAGTTCGCGCACCGCCGACATCTACGTCGGCAATTATGCCGGCACCGCGCTGCCCCTCGACGCCAAGCTCGACGAACTTTCGATCTACAACCGCGCGCTGTCCGCCGCTGAAGTCCTCGCGATCTACCAAGCCGGAGCCACCGGCAAAACCGCTCCTGCTCCGACCGTCACGAGCCTCTCGCCGAACAGCGGCACCACCGCCGGCGGCACCAGCGTCACGATCACCGGCACGAATTTCACCGGCGCCACCAGCGTGACCTTCGGCGGCAACGCCGCGACCAACGTAACCGTGGTCAACGCCACCACGATCACCGCCACCACGCCCGCGGGCACCGCCGGCACCGCCAGCGTGATCGTCACGACGCCCGGCGGCAGCAATTCCGCGAACTCGCTCTACACCTACGTCACTCCCGCCCCCACCGTCACTGCAGTCTCACCCACCAGCGGCAGCACCGCCGGCGGCACCAGCGTCACGATCACCGGCACGAACTTCACTGGTGCCACCGGCGTGACCTTCGGCGGCAGCGCCGCGACCAACGTCTCCGTCGTCAACGCCACTACGATCACCGCCACCACGCCCGCCGGCACCGCCGGCACCGCCAGCGTGATCGTCACGACTCCGAGCGGCAGCAACGCCGCGAACTCGCTCTACACCTACGCGACGCCGGTTCCCTCCGATCCGGTCGCTTGGTTGAGAGCCGAGGGCAACGCGCTGGACGCCACCAGCAACGGCAATCACGGCGCGGTGACCGGTTCCGTGGCCTACACGACCGGCCGCGTGGGAAGCGCCTTCAGCTTCAACGGCACCGCCTCCAATTTCGTCCGCATTCCGAACGCGGCGAGCCTCCAGTCTTCGCTGCTAACAGTGGAGTATTGGATCTATTTCAACAGCGCCCAAAACTCGCTCAACGTCACCAAGCGCAGCGCGAGCGGCGCGGGCGACGCGTGGCAGGTCGGCATCGCCTACGCGGGCGGCAATTTCCTCCTCCAATTTGTCGGCAGCACCGCGGGCGGCTTGTTCGACTGGTATTCTCCGGCGCTCAGCTCACCGGTCGGCGCCTGGACGCATGTGGCGGCGACCTACGACGGCACGACCGTGCGCGGCTATGTGAACGGAGTCCTGCAGTTGACCCAGGCGGTCACCTTGAATCTCAGCACCCGCAACGCCGATATCTACGTCGGCGCGACGGCCAACGGCACCTCTGCCCTGGATGGCAAGGTGGACGAACTCGCGATCTACAACCGCGCCCTGTCCGCGACCGAAGTGCAGGCGATCTATCAGGCGGGCGCGGCCGGCAAAGGAGGCACGCCAGCGCCCACCGTCACCGGCATCTCACCCTCCAGCGGCAGCACCGTGGGCGGAACCAGCGTTACGATCACCGGCACCAACTTTTCCGGCTCCTCCGTCGTGACCATCGGCGGAACCGCCGCCACCAACGTGACCGTGGTGAACAGCACCACGATCACCGCGACCACTCCGGCCGGTGCCGCCGGCACGGCCAGCGTGGTGGTGAACACGCCCGGCGGCAGCAACGCCGCCAATTCACTCTACACCTATGTGACGCCCGTCACTGCCCCCTCGATCTCCTCCGTGTCACCCGCCACGGGCACCACGCTCGGCGGCACGACGGTCACGATCACCGGCGCGAACTTCACCGGCGCCACCAGCGTGACCTTCGGCGGCACGCCGGCGACGAACTTCACCGTCGTCAGCGCCACCTCCATCACCGCGACCACGCCCGCCAAGTCGGCCGGTGCGGTCAGCGTGGTCGTCACCAACCCGAGCGGCAGCAATGCGGCCAACTCGCTCTTCACCTACGTCACCCCCTCCAACGCCCCCTCGATCTCCTCCGTATCGCCGGCCAGCGGTTCGACCCTCGGCGGCACCACGGTCACGATCACGGGCACGAATTTCACCGGCGCCACCAGCGTGACCTTCGGCGGCACGGCGGCGGCGAGCGTTTCCTCGGTGAGTGCCACGAGCATCACTGCCGTCACTCCGGCTGGTTCCGCTGGCACGGCCAGCGTCGTGGTGACGACTCTCCAAGGCAGCAATGTGGCCAACTCCCTCTTCACTTACGTGGCGCCCCCGACCGTCACCGGCATCTCGCCCGCCAGTGGCACGACCCTCGGCGGCACGAGCGTAACGATTACCGGCACGAATTTCACCGGCGCCACCGGCGTGACGATCGGCGGCGCGGCGGCGACCAACGTCACGATCGTCAACGCCACCACGATCACCGCGACCACCGCCGCGCGCTCCGCCGGCACCGCGAGCGTGGTCGTCACGACTCCCGGCGGCGGCAATGCCGCCAACACCCTCTACACTTACGTTACTCCCGCCCCGGTCGTCACCGGCGTCTCTCCTTCCAGCGGCACGACTGCCGGCGGCACGAGCATTGCGATCACCGGCTCCAACCTTACGGGCGCCACCAGCGTCACCGTCGGCGGCGTGGCGGCGACCGGTGTGCAAGTGTTCACCGACAATAATATCACCGCCTTCACGCCCGCTGGCACCGCGGGCACGGCGAGCGTCATCGTGACGACTCCCGGCGGCAGCAACGCCGCCAATTCGCTCTTCACGTATGTGGCCCCACCTACCGGCCCCGTCGCCTGGCTCAACGCCGACGGGCACGCCGACGATATCACCGGCAACGGCAACCACGGCGTCGTGAACGGCAGCGTGCCCTACGTTGCGGGCAAGGTCGGCAGCGCCTTCAGCTTTACGGGTAACGGAGCCAATTCGATTCGGATTCCCAACTCCACCAGCCTGCAGTCGGCGAACTTCTCCGTCGAATACTGGATCTATTTCAACAGTGCGCAAAACTCGGTCAACGTCACCAAGCGCAACGGCTCGAGCGACGCCTGGCAGGTGGGCATCGCCTACGCCGGCGGCAATTTCCTCCTCCAATTCCTCGGGGCCAACCTCAGTGGCATGGGGGAATGGTATTCGGCGCCGCTGAGTTCACCGGTCGGTGTCTGGACCCACGTGGCGGTGACCTACTCGAATTCCACCATCCGCGGCTACGTGAACGGCGTGATGGTAGTGGAACAGGTGCCGGTCACCCTGATCATGCAGACGCGCACGTCGGACATTTACGTCGGCGCCTCTTCGACCGGCACCGCGCCGTTCGACGGCAAGATCGATGAACTTTCCCTCTACAATCGCGCCCTTTCCCAGACGGAAATTCAAGCCATCGTCGACGCCGGCTCGACCGGCAAAACTCCGCCCGCCCCCACTGTCACCAGCCTCACTCCGGCCAGCGGATCAACCCTGGGCGGCACCAGCGTCACGATCACCGGCACGAATCTCAACGGCGCCACCGGCGTGACCATCGGCGGTAACGCCGCGACCAATGTGAGCGTGGTGAACCGCTCCACGCTTACGGCCACCACTCCCGCCGGCACGGCCGGCAGCGCCAGCGTGGTCGTCACCACGCCCGGTGGCAGCAACCTCGCCAACACGCTCTTCACCTACGTCGCTCCCCCGACCGTCGCGAGCGTCTCGCCCAACAACGGCAGCGGCTCCGGCGGCACCAGCGTCACGCTCACCGGCACCGGCTTCACCGGCGCGACCGGCGTGACCTTCGGCGGCAACGCCGCGACCAACGTGACCGTCGTCAATGCCACCACGATCACGGCCACCGTTCCCGCTCGCTCGGCCGGCACCGCCAGCGTCGTCGTGACCACGATCGGCGGCAGCAACGCGGCCAACTCCCTCTTCACGTATTCGCCCACCGTCACCGCGAGCACGGCCAACCTCGCCAGCAACGCCCCCGCGCTGACCATCAACGGGGCCGGCTTCTCCACGACGCCGGGCAACAACACCGTCGCCTTCACGCCCGCGGGCACTGGCACCGTCACTGCGGCGACGGCCACTTCTCTCACGGTGACCAACCTCAGCGGCCTCACGACCGGCGCCCTGAGCGCCGTCGTCACGACCAACGGCCAAAGCAGCGGCACCGCCGTGCAAGTGGCCACCGTCGTCATCGCCTCCGCCCCGCCGAGCGGCGCGAACAAATCCATCAACCTCGCCGCGGGCGCCACCTACACGTTCACCGCGAGCGACTGGGGCTTCAGCGACGCCGGCGACACCCCGCCGAATAACTTCTCCGCCGTGAGACTCACCACGTTGCCCGGCACCGGCAGCCTGACGGTTGACGGCACCGCCGCCACGGCCGGCCAGAGCGTGAGCCTGATGTTGCTCGGACCGGCTGGCGCCACCTGGACGGTGCAAAGCGGCGCGCCCGCCAGCGACTGGCGGGCCATCACCTCCTCGGCCGACGGCACCAAGCTCGCCGCCGTCGTCGGTTACTTCGGTCAGATCTACACCTCCGCCGATACCGGCGTGACCTGGACCGCACGCGAGAGCACCCGGCAATGGCGCTCCATCACCTCGTCCGCCGACGGCACCCGACTCGCGGCGGTCGACCAGGGTTTCTCGGGCGGAAAAATCTACACCTCCAGCAACTCCGGCGCGACTTGGACGGCCCGCGCGACCGACCAGCTCTGGCAATCCATCGCCTCTTCGTCGGATGGCACGAAGCTCGTCGCCGCCGCGTTCAGCAGCCAGCTCTACACCTCCACCGATTCCGGCGTGACGTGGACGGCGCGCGAGAGCGTCCGCAACTGGCGGGCGGTCGCTTCCTCGGCCGACGGCACCAAACTCGTCGCCATCGCCGCGGTCGGCTCGAGCGGCCAGATCTACACCTCCACGGATTCTGGCGCGACTTGGACTGCGCGCTCCACCTACACCCTCTTGTGGGCGATCACCTCCTCGGCCGACGGCACCAAACTCGCCGCCGTGGCGAACGGT
>CANGHW010000001.1 GCA_947453695.1 Opitutia bacterium | reverse complement strand
TATCGCGCGGCTGTGCGGCACCACGGGCGCCGAGGTTACGGCCACGCGGCCCAACAGGCCACCACAGGACGTGGCGGCGGCGCAGCGGCCGCGCTTTTTCGCGCGAATCGGAGCCCATGGCGCGCGGATCGACAGATTCCCGCAATTTTTGGACTCTACCGTCGCCGCCCGCGCCGCGTAATCGAAAATCGAACACCGCTCACTCTCTTCAGGGAAAACTACCCTTTGGGCAACAGGCCCTCAACCCATGACCCCTTTTTACAATCACATGACCCCTTTTTGGAATCACTTTTCTGCCCCCTTTTCCCTTTTCCAGAGACGTGGCCCCTTTTTCGGGGTCTTACAGAACATATTTCCGCGCTTCCCTGACGATTTCGAATGGGGGTCGCAACGAGTCGATGGGCCATAGCCCCACCTTTAGCCAACACGCGGCATCGAGGTAACGGCCGACACTTAACCATTCTCCCATGCGCTGCGCATAAAGGTTCTGTATTATGCTACGATTCGAGGCCAACGCCTGAGAGGCTACCTCAATTTCCACAGGCCGCTTACCATCGGGCCAGAGCTTAGAAATGTGTCGCGTCATCTGAGCTTGCGCCCGCGCATCAAGATAATGATGCACGGTCATCACGAAGCTCGTTCGATCCATTTTCCGCTGAGAATCGAACCACCGCTCACGGGCCGCAATGGACTGTTCCAGCAATTGGGACGAATGAATCCCTTCCAAGAGCCATCGACATGTCGCGAGGTCATAAAGACGCTGGGCTTCGGTTGCGTGAGGGAAGTAACGCTGTGGACGTTCATTGTTTGCATTTGCGTCCTCCAGCCACTTTCGGCTTTTTTCCAGCAACTGACGGGCTGGCTCATGAAGGTCGGTCAAAATGCAGGCCACGGCGGTATTTAAGAAGGAGGATGCACTGCTCGCGAGTCCACCTAGCGCCTTGGCCTCCTCATACTGAGCGGCCAAGTCGAGAGCGTATCCTGTCTTTCCGGCCGTAGTTTTCTGAAGGTTCTTGAAGGAAAAGGCTGTCATCACCGTAAGACAGAATTTGGAGCATTACCGAATCCAACTGTTCGTGTTTGGTATGTCCCATTTTGTAAACTCCTAATCGCCCGTTCGCGGACCGCTTCCGGTAAGCTCGTGTTGGCTCGCAACTCGGCGGTTGCCTTATTAACGGTGTTTTGGAGTCGAGCGGGATCGGAAAAAGTTTTGGTGCCTTGGATTTTGTCGATGCCGCTGCGGAATTTGGCATCCCAGAGTGTAACCCTACCGGTCTTCATGTTGACCGAAACAACGTCGGCACCATGCGTCCCAATCTTGTCTCCCCAACTTACTACGGCCTGATCCGGAAGCGAATGCACGGTCCTTGCCAATTGCTCCTCAGCCGCAGCAGCATTGGCATGTCCTGGCCACGAATACCTAGGTTCTGTGCCGGCTTTTGGCTGCGGTAACCCGGGTTTCCCGCCCGGCACCATACTCCTAAGTCCAATAGCAGTCGTCGTCGCCTGCCCATAGCTTGAAAGCCCGTGTATCGTCCAGTCCGCGACGCTATCGAATTCTGCACTCGCCAGTGATCCATCCGCGCTAATCCCCACGCGCTCCCCTTTGTAAAACTCAACTAATCCCATTCCGCCGGTTACACGTCCCAATCCTTGGGAAATCGCATACCCCGTCGCGCCCAACGCGCCGCCTCCCGATTCTCGGGCATCGATATACATCTGCCCCGCTTCGTTGCCTGCGTTCACCGCATGGCCGAGCGTGGCGCTATAAAGACCTCCCATGGCAGCGTCCCAGATGCCGTCCCAAATATTGATTTCGTAGCCTCTCCTGCTTGGGGCATATGTAGTCCCATTGCTATTCTCAGGCCGATACGTTGGTCCACTTGACCGCGGCAAATTCCGCTCGCCCTCGATAGCCGAAATTATGCGTATCGGCATGTGCTGTTCAGCCACCTCATATCCGTATGGTAGCAAATTAGTCCGGTCAGTCGGCTCATTCCCCAAATAGTCCCACCGTCCAATCCCATCGTTACGGCAAAATCCGTAGAGGTTTAGGCCACCCATTTCCTCTATCGGATCCTTGTTGATAAAACGCCCAAGCGTCGGTGAAAAGTATCTATGTCCGTAATAGGCCAGCCCCGTCTCTAAATCGACAAACTTCGTGCTAAACCGGAAGGGGAGTTCAGCGGCAAGTATGTCTGGCGCATCGGCACGGAGCGGTTCGCCAAAGGGAGAATATTCGTAGGCCGCAGCGACTGCACCGGTAACGCCATCAAGGTAAGCCGCGATGTTGCCATTACCGTCAAAAGTGGGGAGCCACGTTTTCACTGGTGAGGCCCCGTGGTCCGTGATCTGGAGGAGCGCACCAATCCCGCCCGACGCAGTTCGCGAACCGGTAAGGTCGAGACCCCACAGGTAACTTCGCGCAAGCACACCCAAGGTCGAAGCGCTCGTAGACCTAAATTCGGCGATCAGATTCCATTCTTCGTAGAGGAACCGACGGCAATCTGGATCGCCCATGACGGCCCCCGTCGATTCGTGGAGCGTGGTCACCATCTTTCGCACGCGGCGACCGAGGTAGTCATAGGTAAACTCAAGCACCCGGCGCGGGAGGTGTGCGGCAATGGCTTCATCGGTCAGCTCCATGCGCACCAAACGGTTTTCCGCATCCCACTGATATTTCCAGATGCGATCATGGGTCAGGTTGCCGTCGTCATCGTATTGAAAGGTCTGCACCGCCGGTGCGACCTGAACGCTGCGCGTTTCAGTGTGCACCAGGTCTCCGCCATTCGGGGCCCCACCGAGCTGCGCGGCGTAGACCGTGAGGGAGCCCAACCACGGCTGCCCGATGTTGGCCACCGGCACCTGCGCATCCCAGTAGCGACCGAGGCGGCCAATCCCCGAGGCCGAGGTGCCGCCACCGACGGCGACCTTTACACTGCTGTCGGCCACCGTGCCGGCCGTGTGCACATAGTTGTTCTCCCGACTGACATACTGGTTCAGCTTATTGGCCGTGAAAATTTCAGGAGCTCCGGCCGTGCCCGTGCGGGAGGCGGACGTGCGATTGCCGATCGCATCATAACCATAGAGGTGATGGCGGCCGGGAAGCTGCGGAAACGAGGTCGCTCCCAAACTCCTCGCGGCATAACCGGCACTTTCATCTCCCAGATAGTTCGTCGCATCGCTAAGTTCACCGCGCTCATTGTAAATATAGCGGTGGAACGTAGGTAGACCGAGGTCGGCAAAAGCGTCGCCGCTCTGGGCCGCGGCATCGCGTTGCGCGAGTTGGTTGTAGTGATAGTCGTAGCGCGTGCGGGCCACCCCGCCCCAGGTGGTGGTTTGGGAAGTTAGTAAGTCGCGCTTCGCCTCGTAGCTGCGGGTGACCTGATATGGGCCCGAGGTGACTGTCTCTACCAGGGAACAATTCGCCGCATATCCGTAGGTAAAGGTGCGGTTGGTGCCGGCATCATTGTTCCGCGAGCTGGAGACCGTGGCGATACGCCCGTCCGACGCATCGTAGGTATAGGTTTGGGCAAGGTCGGCGGCGAGACTGGTCGCACTTCCCAAAGTGAATCCCCGGGGCCGAAACACACTATCATAGACCTGCGTAGCCACCCGGCTGCCGTAGAAGGTCCCATAGTCCACGGCATCGAGGAGAAAGGGGCGAGTCCCGTTGTAGATAAACTCGACGTAGTCCGTGGCACTGCTGGCAGTGCCATCACGCACCTTCCACAATTGACCCGACCGGTTGTAGGTTTGGTGCACGGCCGGAGTAACCCCACCGTCATTATAGGTGGTATCGGTGAGTTCTCCCGTGTTGTTGTCGTAAGTGTAGGTCGTGGTGACGGGATTTGACGCGCCGGCAGGCGTGCCGAGGACATCCCTTGCCCACACCCGCGTAGCGAGCAGCCCCCGCGCATTGTAGTCGAACTTAACGGCGCGATTTGCGGCGTCCTGCTTTTTCCTCACCAAGCCGGTCGCCTCATCAAAAGTCCACGTGGTCGTGCTGTCGGTGGATACTCCCGCGGGCCACTCACTTGCACTCCATCCCTTATTCGCCACTTCGGCGCGATAGGTATACATGACGGTGCGCTGACCATAGGCATCGTAGTCATATTGCACCGGATAGGTGCCACTACCCCACTGCTGGACAACCAGATTGCGCTGATTGTAGTTGGTGCGGGTGGCGTTACCTTTCGCATCATATACCACTGTTTGGCGCCCGGCGCTGTCGTAGGAGTAGGTCGCTACATTGTTCGCCGGGCTCAGGGCATCTTGCACCATGTTGATCAAGGTCGTGCCCGGGTAATAGATCGTAGTGGTGGTCCCGGTGCGTGGGTCGACGCGGGTATTGGGCCGGCCCAAGGTATCGTAACCTGTAATATAGGTCAGGCCATCATGCTGCCGCACGCTGGTTGCCAGACCATTCACCACGGTTTGCACCTCCGAGGTGGCGAAACCCGGACGAGTCGTAGTGACCGTCGAGGTTTTGTCCGCCCGATTCACCCTTACTTCAACAGTGGTGATGAGGCCGTTGGCATCCGTGGTTTGCGTCTCACTACGCAGATCACCCGCAAATCCCGTCAACCGCTCGCGACTTCGGCCGACGAGGGTGGCCTGATTGGAACCGGCCGTGAAGTAAGTCGACGTCTCTTTTGTGCGCCACCACACGCCGTTGGTATCCTTTTTGAGGAATTCATCGGAATCGGTGATGCGATCGTTGGACGCGAGAACCAAGGCCGTGCCCGAACCCAAGGCCAAACCGCTTCTCACGAGCTGCGACATGGCGTCGTAGTAATAGAGCGTCGGCGCGTAGCCTGTGCGAGTCGACTTGGTTAGGCGGCCGGTGCCCGGCTCGAACTCCGAAGTTTCCACAAAATTCGGCTGCGCACTGATCGACGAATCCGCGGCGTTACTATTGAAACCCGGCCGCGAGGTCTGAGTAACGCGCCCCACCCAATCGCTCCATAACTCGCGTTTACGGACCGAGCCCAGGCTCCCGAGATTCACGCGCTCGTAGCGAAGACCACCAGACGCGATCTCATAGGAATAATACTCGGGCACAACCGCGGAGCCCATAACCTTTTCCAATTTTCCATCGAAATGCGTCGTGACCACTCTGGTCCCCGAAGTGGGAAACGTAGTGGTCATCTGGTTTGCGGTCGGCAGATAGGTAAAGGTCGTCGTTCCGCGGCCTGGCTTGGTCTCGTTCGAAAGCCGCCCCGCGTCGTCATAATTGCGAGTGGCGACAAGGTGCTCCGCTCCAGTGGCGCCATAAATATCCTCTGTCACCACCTGACTCGCGGCATTGTAAGTATACTTCGTCACCAAGTCGGGAACCGAGGCATTTGCCGCGGCCTTCAGTTTGGTGACGGTTTGCACGCGACCGGCATCGTCGTAATCATAGGTAATCTTGATCCCCGCAGCGTCGGTCTCGCTGACCTTCCGCCCGCCTTCAAACAACGCCGAATACACTGAGCCATTGAGTGAAACCTTGTTCACCAAATTATTGCCATCGTCATACGTGTAGTTCTCCGCGGAAATGAGTTCGAACTGGGGTGAACCAGACTCGGGCACATTCCAAACCCACAGTTCGGTGCGCCGCACAAGGGCACTCGCATCGCGGATCGTAACCGACTTGGTGGATTTTCCGGCGACGAGGTAAAGGGTATCCGCCGGGTAACCGTCGGGGCTCACGTAGACCGCCCCGGCCGTGCTGATCGAAGTGCCGCTCACGATCGTTATACGGCTCGCCGCCGGAGATCCCGCTGCCGTGCGATCGAAATATCCCACCTCACCGGCTGGAGTCACTGTATACGCGGTATTATCAACGGAAAACCCGCTATCGGCGAGCGTGGCGCCTTGCACGTAGGTGCCCCGTTGGTAGGCGAACGCCTGCTTGGTTCCATCGGGCTTGAGGATCGAGTGGACCTGACTCCGCCAAAACGGATCCATCGGAACATATTGCCCAAGGGTTTGCGGGTGGGTGCTGATGGCGACTTCGGCAAAAAACTTCGTCACGGTCGTCCGGGCATTCTGCTCAGTCGAAGCACTACTCTCATAATCTTTGCGGGTGGCAGTCACGAGCGGGAGCGATCGACCGTTCACCGTAATGGCCGAATCCGCATATTGGGTCGTCGCCCGACCGACCGTAATTCCATCAATCGTCGTCACCTCGCTAATGGGACGAAGGCTACGGCCATTATAGAGCGTATAAACGTTATCCGCGTAGTCGTAGGTAACGATCACGCCGTCCGTTCTCGTGGATAAATCGCTTTCAACTGCAGGTGCCGCGGTGTTCTTATAAGGGCCGTGTTGGCGTTTCACGAGTCCCCACGAGGAGGAGGTATCAATCGACAGCAGCGGGTCAAAGGTCGCTGGAAAATATTCGTAGCCTCGCCACGCACCCGAATTGGATTTCACCAACTTGGTGCGGGCATAGGAACCGACATCAGCAGCATTCGCGTAGGACCGGTGGGTGCTGGTTTCTGGCTGATCACTGCCGCGGCGACTGTAGGTGACCGATTCGCCCCAAGGCATCGCCGCGACATCGCGGTGAGATTTCAACGGCAACCCACCCGCGGTTGAACTAATCGTAATGTCCTCACGATGATCCATGCCTGCCGCATCGGTGTAACCGGCGGGATCCGCGGGATTGATCGAGTTCTGACTCGCCGGCGTCCACACACTCTGGGCCGTGACCAGCGCACTCTGGTTCGGCGAGTGCCAGTCGGACGTCGTCCACGTATAGGCTGGCCATGTGCCGGTCCGAGCCAAGCCCGCGACCTTGGTGATTTCGACGTCATTGGTCCGGGCCGAGCGCGTTATTTTCACGTGCTGGGAATCGCCATCCCGCTCGATCGTATACGTCACAAAGGGAGCGCCGGTAAAAGTCATCGGCAAAACCCCGCCTACCGCGCGATCCTTGACCTGTGCATTGCGATAAAACGCCACGGAGTATCCCAACCGAGGAGAGGCCAAAGGCTTGATATTTACTCCCGCCTCATAGGCAAAAATCTGGCGCTCCCCGGAAACCGAGCTGGGCGCTTCATAAACGTGAATGTCGGGCGAGGGCGGCGCGTAGGTCAACGCGTCAGCATTAAATACATCGGAAAACGCCTCACTTCCCCGCCCCGTATCGGAGAGCTGAAGGTATCCCGCCGAAAGACCGTTCGGCAAATATCCCATGTAAATCCTCCAATATGCTCCCCCCGTGGCGAGCGACGACGACGAACCAGCCTGACCACCCGCCGCCCGTGCGCCCTCTGGCACAATCCGCAGGGATACCATGTCCATAAACGAACTCGTCTGATCGGGATCGACCGTGGAAAGGGTATAGAACTTCCCGAGGCGATTTTGCATATACACCTCGTAGCCCGCCGGCGGCACAATCTTAACGGTCACATCGCGGATGTAACTCGTGCTGACGCGAACGAGATACTCGCGCCCAACGTCCAAACTCAGCGTCTGCAATGCCGCACCGGTATAACTCGGCAATCCAGCAGAGGGCACCGTGCCCGAGATCGTCGAAACGGCGGAGTCGCCATTCGGTTTTTCCCAGTCCAACTCGACGTCGAACCGACCGACCGCCAAACCCTGTCCCGCTGTCGCATCATAACGAGCTGAAGCAAAAAACTGGACCGCGACGCGAGATACCGAGTCGTCACCTTGGGCCGCCAAGGGCGCGACCGATAGGCCGCATAGTATGCCAACCCAAGCCCACTTAAGTATCCGGTTCATTTCCCGCTCTCTTTCTCTTTACCCTTCATCCGCTCTGCACCCTGTTTGCCTCCGTCACGGCTAGAATCGTAACCGACCGCTTTATCGTAGGCCTTCGCTGCCGAGGCATAGTCGCGCAATATGTGCTCGTGAATCGTCCCGATGACCTGTTGCGCCTGAGAGGCCGCAGCGAACTTTCCTTCGGCGAGCAATTTACTCTCAGCTATCTGTAACTTTCCAATGGCTTGCGTGGCAGTATCGCGGGCGCCCGCGTAGTCGCGTCGGTTGGCCAATGCTGCAGCCAGTAGCGCCCATTTTTGACCAGACTCCAAATACCACGCGCCACTGTTGGGGGAGCTACGATTATCGCCCAAGAGACGGCTTTCAGCCGAACTGTAGTCGCGTGCCTTCGCCAGGGCCACACTCTGCTCAAATTGATCCTGACGACGATCGAGCTGATCTTTCGAGGAGCTATTTCCACTCGATTGGGCCCACCCGACCGACACGGAAAGGCCCATCCCCAGAGCCAGGACGGAGTGCCGGCCAATTCTTGGAAAAGTAGTGTTATTCATGCGGAATGTGGACCTTAAGCTGGGTCTGGCCGTTGGAAGTAGTTGTAGTCGCCGCCGAGTTGAGCGACGTCCCTAACACGCGTTCGATGCCATTGGGTATGCCGTCGCCGTCGGCGTCGGCGGCATCGTCGATGGTAATGACGGCAAGGGCAGCCACCGCGCTGGTCGCCGCACCTTGAGAATTCGAAACCACGACATCGTAGCTTCCGGCGTTCGCCGCCGTGACACCCGCCAAAGTCAGGACAGCCGCAGTCACCCCAGTAACTCCTCCCCCATTCGCCAGTGGCACGCCATTCCTGCGCCATTGGTAAACCGGCAGAGGGCTCCCCGAAGCCGTCACGGTAAATGTGACACTATCTCCCGCAAAAACCGACCGTCCCACAGGATCGGCGCTGATGCTCGGAGCCTCGGGCGCCAATGTTACGGTGATCGCAACGGGACTGCTGGAGACCGTGCCCTTGTAGTTACTGGCAACCAAGACGTAGGTCCCGGCATCACTCAATTGCGCGCTGTTCAGCGAAAAGACCACATTGGTCGCGCCCGGCACCGCGACGCCATTTTTTGACCACTGGAAGGCGGGGAGCGGATTGCCGGTGACGATGGCTGATAAGGACAGCGCACTACCCACCAGCACCGCTTGTGGCTGCGGTTGCGCGGTGAACGACGGCATGCGATCGACCTGCGGCCCCACATCGAGGATCAAGCAGGAAAAATCGCTTTGCCCATACGTATTCGTAATCCGGAGCAAAACCGGAAAGGCTCCCTGCTGAGTCGGTGACCCACTCAATACTCCGGTCGTGGCGCTGAAGTTCAGTCCGGTCGGAAAACCAAATGCGTAGTATGAAATTGGCCCGTAGGTGGCAGCGGTGAAATCACCGGTGATCGAATAGGAGAAGGGCTCCCCCATCGCCGCCGTGGCGGCCACTGCACTCGTAACTTTCGGTTTCGGAATGACGGAAACAACCGCCGGGCTACTCGTCACCGAGCCTTGGCCATTTGTCGCCACCATCCGGTAGCTGGCTGCATCGCTCGCTTGAATATTGGAGATCGTGAGGCTCGGCGTGTCGGCACCTGCAATGGTCTGCCCATTCTTGGTCCACGCATAGGCTGGCGCAGGAGCCCCGTTCGCTTCGGCTCGTAGGGTAATGGTCTCGCCGATGTTGGCCGATACTGACGCAGGGGTCGGTTGGAGCACAATCACGGGGGGCGCTTGGGTTGCGACCGTTATGGAGAGAAAGGTGTAGGCCGAAATATTTGTGCTCCAATTGGAGGACATGTAATTTCCTCCCATCGCGCGAAAGAGCACCTTACCCACCGACTGGGGAGTCACGGTGAAGCTCAAATTTTTGCTACTCGGGCCTGTCGGATTGGTCGTGCCCTCGGCCAGCCCTTCCCACGTGCGCCAAGTCGCCCCCATATCGGTGGAGTGTTCGATCGACATGTAGTTCACTCCCACGCTGGCTACATTGGTCGTATGGGCTTGGACGGTGATGGATTGCCCGACAGCAACCACGGAGCTAGGCGCAGTCAGAGTCGTTTTGGCAAACTCGCCGACACAGAAGAGCGGCGTAATCGCCAGCTCGGCATTGCCCATCGTGAGGATCGTAACCGGATCATGGACGTTATCAATGGCCCCGCCAAACGACTGGGTCTGCCAGCCAAAGAAATTGCGTGGATTGGCGGGATCCTCGATCACGAGATAGGACCCGATGCCAATCCTCCGCCCAACCGTCCCGCCATTCGCCGAGGCGGCTGTGTTTACTCCTGCGCTCTGCCCGATCAGGAGCCGGTTCCCCACCACCGAAACCTGAGCGGTTTCGCTGGTGGCGGTGCCGAGTGCATTAGACGCCACGACTTTATAAACCCCCACGTCCGAGGGGGCGATATGGGCAAACGATAAGGTCGCGTTGGTGGCTCCCGGCACAGCTGTCGCTCCCTTGAACCATTGGAAGGTGGGAATCGGAAAGCCTGTCGCCAGCGTCGGGAGGTTGACGAGGTCGCCGGCCAGCACGGACTGAGCGGCCGGTTGCTGCGTGATTACCGGCAACGCCGCCGGCGGGTTTACCACGATCACAGCCGCTGCACTGGCGGTTGATGCGAGGGCATTCGTCGCCACCACGGTATAGCTTCCGGCCTCGGCAGGCGTAACGGCGGTCAGCGCCAAACTTGCATTGGTCGCACCGCTGATCACTTCCGTCCCTCGCTTCCACTGAAATGTCGGGGCCGGAGACCCGGTAACCACCACCGACAAGGTCCTGCTTGTGCCTGGATCCATCGCCCCGCCGATCGGCTGTGTAACAAAGGTCGGAGCGGGACCATTCACGATAATGGTCTTGGTCGTTGAAACGGGCGAAGAAATGCCATCTGCAATCGTCAAGCGCGCCGTATAAACTCCCGGGGCAGAGAACGTTCGCACCACCGTTGGACCACTACTGGTCACCGAGCCATTCGCGCCAAAATCCCACGCGTATGATCCAATATAGGAATCCGGTGACGTGGTGGCGCTTCCATCAAAGGTCACTACCAGCGGAGCGACACCGCAGGCTACCGACGGAGAAAACGCCGGGACTGGGGGACGCGGCGCCGGAGCAAAACCGATGCTGATGCTATAATTTCCGTAATCCGACTTATTGATGCCACCCACATCGACCGAGTAGATTCCGGCCGATACGTTGGCCGTCGTGACCAAATAGGCCGTTCCCGCCGTATCGCTGCTCTGTCCCGCGGTGCCATACTCCCCCGATACACTGGTTCGCAAGAAAGGCGTGCCAGAAACGATCGCGATCAGAACCCCGTTACCCGCTACCTCGACCTCATAGGTGTCAATGGAACCATCCCCGATAAAATCGCCATTTTGATCGGTGTCCCCACTCCAGATGTAACCACTACTGTTCCGCAAGACTTGCATCGCCAGCCCTACCGGAATCTGCCGCGTGACACTACTGGACAGCCCACTACTACTGGTGACGGTGAGCTTTGCGGTATAGACACCCGGGACCGTGAACACCCGCGACGCTGTTACGCCCGAAGCATCCGTTGATCCATTACTTTCAAAGTCCCACGCATAGCTAACGATGGAGCCATTCGGATCGGTCGAAGCCACCGCATTAAATCCAACCGAGGTCATGGCTGGAGCACCCAAGGGGGAAGCCACAAAGCTAGCCACGGGTGGCTGCAGTGGGATCGTCGTGACACTCTTGACGCTGCTCCACGGGGACCAATTTCCGGCCGCATCCCGGGCTCGAACCTCCATCTGGTAGGTGGTGTTGCCAGTCGGCACCGTAACACTCATCGAGGCGGTCGAACTTGTGCCAAGCGACGTCCCGTCGCGCCGCACCTCGTAGCCAGTAACCCCGATGTCGTCCGTCGCACCACTCCACGACAGCGTAAAGGTCAGCGCGGTAATGTTGCTGGCGGTTAGCGTCGTTGGCGCCGCGGGTAGCGTTATATCGGGTCCCGCTGTCACGATCACGGTCGAGGAAACCGTGCTGACCGCCAAGCCGTCCGTGGAGACCGCGCGAAACCGCCACAGGCCGGCACTCGAAAGCGTAAAGGCCTTCGCCAGACTCTTCGTCGCGACGGCCGCTCCATTCCAAAGCGATCCCGCCCCTGTCGTGCCCGCAACCCATGTGCTGCTTCCGGGTGCCTGATACTCTAAGCTCAGTGCGGTCAAATTCCCGTCTGCGTCCGTGGCATTTCCGGTGATCGTCACCGACTGCCCCACTCCCACGATCGGTCCGGCCGCCACTATGGCCACGCTCGGCGCAGAATTCACCACCACCGTGCGCGTGGTCGTTGCAGTCAAATTGTGACTGTCGGTCACCCTAAGACGGAATTGGTATGAACCCAAAGCTAACGTCAGATAAAATAAGGGATTAGTATCAGATGCAAAATACGTCCAAGCCCCTCCGTTCTTACTCATTTCCCAGTCATACACCTCCACTGTCCCATCCGGGCATGACGAGGCCGAAGCATTCAACGACACCGACAACGGTGCCGCCCCACCTCCTGGTGTTACGCTAAAACTCGCCGAAGGACCTTGAAACGACGGCGTAAAAATCGCCGTGATCGTGTAGTAGCCACTCATCCAGTTGGGGCCATAAACCTCCAATTCGTAGTCGCCACCGGAACCGACACTCGCGGTGTAGCTCAGGCTGCCAACCTCACTCGCATCTGCAGCGGAGCCCCAGGGCGTGTAAAGCATCGCATGCGGCAGGCCGGTAATCGAAACGCTCAATGTCCCGGCACACGGCAACGTAAACTGGTAGAAATCGTGACTACCGTCGGATATATAGTCGCCATCCTCATTCGTATCGCCGGCATATATATACCCACTGCTGTTTATTTTTGTGATCGGAGGTCCTGCATAGGCGGCTAAACTCAGTGCTGCGAAAATCCAGAGTTTGATCCAAATACGGGAGGGAAAGGAATTCATGTCAGCGCCGTGTATCGCCCCCGGGACTTACTTGGCGGCTTGGAGAAGTTTCCCCAAGTCGTCGAAATCCCCATACCCCACCATGCTTCCGTCCCGCCCGAGGACATAAACATAGGGTAGGCGCCGATTTTTTAGCTCGGCCGTAAAGGGGCCGACCGAAGTAGGGAGCTCCAAACAATGGATCCCCGGGTAAGGGGCTTGTTTCTTGGTCAGGTCGAGTGAGCCTGCCGTGGCATTCTTCGCCACGTATACCCAGCGGGCACCCTCTGCAGTCGGCAGCTTAAGCCGGGCAAGCGTGCGAAGCGCGCTCGGCGTGGTCACGGGCGACCAAAAAAGAACCACGGTGGGCTTGCCAACTTCACTCAACACGAGCGGTTTGCCGTCGGCGTCGCGAAACGGCTGGGTCAATTTCTTTCCAATCAGGTTATGCCGATCAATGGTCGCCTTGGCCTCGGCTTTCGCATGGTCCGGCGCCGGGAGTTGTTGGATTCTCTGCGCCACCTTGAAGGCACTCTCCGGATCGGATGTATTTACCACCCCGAGGTAGAAGGCATACACCTCCGGAATATCACCAAATTCCGAGCGCAGGGAATCCGCGACGCGCTCGTGCTGCTGCGGATCCTTGGCGAGAACCTTTCCAGCATTTTGCACCGAGTATTTTTGACGCTCCATCAACGCTGCCACCTCGCATCGATCAGCAACCGGCTGGCTTTTGTCGGAGCGAAACGTTTGGGCGGTTTGAAATGCACCCTCGCCCTTGTCCGAGTCCTTGCCCGAGACCCCCTTCAACGACGCCACGGCTTCGATCTTTTTCGCCTCGCCTGCATTCTGGCTCGTCGGGTGAGTCGTATAGAAGGCACGTGCACTTGCGGCCAGTTGCTTGCTTTGCACCAGTTGGGCCTGCGCCTGCGCCTCGATCTGTGCCTTGGAACGTTCAGCGGATGAGCCCGAGCCGGATTGACCTCCAGATCGTGAAAGCTCTGTGACCGCCCTCCAGTCTTTTTGCTCATCGGACCCGGCAGATGGTTGGGCCATCAATCCTACTTCACCACTAAACAAAAGGGCGAAGACCACCCCCAACACCTGACGCCTGAAATTAATCCATGTCTCAAGACCGGTAGGTTTCATATTTAGAAGGAGATGGCCGGGTTGCGGCTCCGAGAATATTCTCCGCATTGTTCGCGGCTAAATCTGGTGGATGCCGACCTCGCCAGTGCGTTGCGACCCGACGCGCGGATCGTTTCCGAAATCGGATTTTTCAATCGGAGGAGGAGGAGGCGTTGCTGGTGCATCCAAAATTGTGAAGGGATGCGAACCCCTCTTTCCGCCGCCGCAAAGCCCCCAAAATACTCATTATTGAGTAGTCAGGGCGTTTGACTCGAATCGCCGGGCGGCGCAGCCGACGCAGAAAATTAACCGTTTCTGCCCCGCCATTTCTTAAATCGCGGTTGATTGGTGGGCTGGCACGACCAATCTGCTGCCCAAGCTTTCCGCCTCTTCCCCATGCGCGTGTTTATTGTCGATGATCACCATCCTCTGATCTGTGTGGCGGTCACTGCGGCGGCGGAGGCCGAGGGCGGCGAAGTGGTTGGCGTGGCCGGCTCCGGACGAGAGGCGCTGGAGGCCATTCCCCGGGTCCGGCCGGATGTCGTCGTCTTGGATATCCGCCTGCCGGATATGAGCGGCTTTGCCATCGCGCAGCAGCTCCAAAGCCTGCTGCCTTCGGTCCGCATTCTCGCGCTCAGCGGCTATATCGACGATTTTATCCAGATGGAGATCGACCGGCTGCGCCTCGCCGGCTTCGTGCACAAGGCTTCCGTGTCCCTCACCTATCTCCGCACTGCTCTCGCGACCGTCCACGCGGGACGCACCTATTTTTGCCCGCGCTACGCGAGCTTTCGCGCCAAGGTGCAGGCCGATCCCAACGCGATGCGCAAGATCCTCACGCCCACGGAGCTCAAGGTGCTTGCCCTCATCGGCTGTGGTTTCGACGATGCTGAAATCTCCGCCCAGCTCGGCTCAGGGCGCACCACGGTGCTCAAGCACCGGAGCAATCTCCTCCACAAGCTGAAGCTCACCAACTCGCCCCAGCTCGTGCGGGTCGCCGTCGATCTCGGCCTGAGCCCGCCGCAGTCGGATGGCGACTCCGTCTAGTCGGATTTAGCACCCGCGCCGCTCCGCCGGGCCCGCGGCCAGGGGACGCAGGGCGGGGCGACCGAGATCACAAAGCGGACGGCGTGCGCCTCCGGCTCACGCCGCGTGCGGCTCGGACGCAGGGAGCAGGAGCGGGGGCAACGCCACCGCTGGCCCGGCGGGAAGCGCGAGGGCCGGAGCGGGGAGCGCCGGCGCGGCGGCCGGGAGGGCGAGCGGGGCGGCGGCGGGGGTGGCGGCCCCCGAACGACACCGCCGGCCGGGGCGCTTTCGCACGGTGCGGGTGATGCGATAAAGCGCGCAGAACTCCCGATCCGTCGACCACAGGAGGAGGACGTGGGGGTCGATCTGGTAGTGCAGGAAGTCCGACACGGCACGCACCGCCCGGGACAGCAAGGCGGTCGCGGTTTGCCGCTCCACCTGCGCCGAGCGGGCCCGATCGATGGCGGCCTGCGCCTTGGCGATCTCTGCCGCAAAGACGTCGAGCATCTCGGGCGTGACGCCTTCCTCGGCCAGACCGGCGCTGTGCTCCCGTGCGGTCGCCAGCATCCGGTGCGCCGGCCCCAACCGCACGATGAGGCGCTCGCGCGCGAAATCGGTCGCACTAAGGTCCACCTTTTTCTCGAGCTCCAGCAGGCCATGCCGCCGGGCATAGGCACAAATGAGCCGGCTGAGGGCGAGTGCGGTCGCCTGCGCCGTTTCCATGGCATGGATCCGGCCGGCGATAGTCCCCTCGATCGACTGGCGCTGGTCGTGGGCGAGGCGTCGGACGTCGAGGATCATGGCCGTGAGCTGCGGTAACTTGCCGCTGATCACCGGGTGCGCCTGGATCAACGGGGTCTGGCTCAAGAGGTTCAGCGTGTCATCTTGCATTTCGGTTTCACTGATTTGTCGGTTGTTCATGGGAGTAAAGGGAGGGTGCAGGAAGTGGACGGGGCGAGGGGCGTCGAAGCGGCGCGGGGCGAAAGCCCGGGGTGGCCGGAGGCCGCCCTGAGCGCGGTGGGGAGAGGAAGTGAGGTGGTCATGGCGCGTATCATAGCAAAGGGGGTGGCTCACCGGCTGAGCCACCCCCCAAATTTCTGGCTGCACCGCGGCCCTCTGACCGAAATCGCTGGGCCCAAGCCTTTAACCACCGATCTTCGCCGGCGATTCGGGCGCAGAGGACGCGGCTGAGGTAGTGTCAACAGGGGTTTCCACGGGGGTGGCATGGCCTGTTTTCGGTCAGCGCGGTTTGTTTCTGCGCTCGCTGCGGCTGTTTCCCGCTTGGCGCGGGTTAATTGCGTGCCCGGGCCGCTTGTTTCCCAGTCAGCGCCGCTTGCGGGTCGGTCAGCACCGCTTGTTTCCCGGTCGATGCGGGTTACGGTGCAGCCTGTTCGGGTTGTTTTCACGCCCGCGCCGATTGTTGGGTCGACAGAGCCGATTGTTTCCCGGTCGGCTGCGTTTGCTGTCCGGTCAGCGCGAATGGTTTTCCCGCCAACGCCGTTTGCTTTCCGGTCAGTCACGATTGCCCCGGCGACAGGTCCGATTGCGCGTGCGACGACGCCGGTTGTTGCGGCGTCGACTTCGATTGCGCCGTGGTCAGCGCGAATTGCTTGCCGGTCAGCGCCGATCGGCGGGACGTCGATGCCGCTTGCTGCGTGGTCGGCCGGATTTGCGGCGAGACAGCCGCGATCATTTGCGCGCCGAAGCCGTTTGCGTAGGCGCCGCTGGCGTTGGGGTGGGGGCAGGCCGAATTACGGCGGCACCGGCGCGCTTCAGGCGCGAGCCCGCGCATTCCAGGGTGCCTCAAGCCCAATCACGCCGACGCAGCCCGCGCGGTGCGGTCGTCGCCGGCGATGGCCGGCGCTTCGGAGGCATTAAACCGCGCTACGCTGGTCGCGGAATGTCACGCCGACGCATCACGACCACGCTCACCACCCTAAGCGCGGCCCAATCTCCTCAAATTCCACGGCCAGCCCTCAGTGCAGACCCGGCAGCGACGATTCACACTTCTTGCGATCACTCGCGCAGCCCGGAAAGCAGGCCAAGCCGGGCGGGTGTCTCATAAAATTCAGCCCGCGGAAGCGCCGTAGCCTCTGCCCGACCCTGTGCGCGGCGCGAAGCACCCCAAGCGAGACACTCACCGGCCCCATCCTGCGCGCAGATCCTCGGCGTCTCTCATCATGCCCTCTATTCCGCCTCGCGAACGGGTCGGCAATCGGAGCGCGAGCGCGATCCACCGGGTGGGACGATCCAACGCAGAGTCCTCGCCCCCGCCCCTCGCCCTTCCGCAGCGCTTCGCGCCCTTCCGACGCGTTATTAGCGCTTGGCGATGCCTTCAAACACCAGGGCCAGCACTTGTTTCAGGCCTTGTTGTTTCACTTCCTTGGCGCCGAGGTCGATGGCGAGACTCTGAGACAGCGAAAAGCGGTTCGAGTGATAGATAAAGCACAGGCCGATGAAGTGAATCAGCAGGTGCGGCACATCCAGATCGGCGCGAAACTCCCCGGTCGCGATGCCATCCTGCACAATCGCCTGAAAGCGCTCGAAAAACGGATTCTTCGTGAGGAGATGATTCTCCTTCGTGAGGTGGCGGCCCTTCTCAAGGTTCTCCCACTGGAGCAGGCGGGTGAATTCGGGCTCCTCATCGA
Organism: Opitutia bacterium; assembly: GCA_947453695.1. Classification (GTDB taxonomy): domain Bacteria; phylum Verrucomicrobiota; class Verrucomicrobiia; order Opitutales; family Opitutaceae; genus GAS368. Next base: position 116,366 of record CANGHW010000001.1, on the reverse strand, counting down.
GGAATTCGAAGTAGCTCTCGAGCAGCCGCGACAGTTTCTCCCGCGGGCTTTGACCGCGCTCCACCGCATGAAACTCGATCGTCTCGATCCGGGAGTAAACTTCCACCAACGCCGCCTCGAACAGCGCATCCTTGCTCCCGAAATAGTGGTAAACCATCCGCTTGTTTACCTTCGCGAGGTCGACGATCTCATCCACGGAGACGGCGTGGAAGCCCTGCTTGGCAAAGAGGCGGATCGCGGCCTGCAGGAGACGGCGGCGCGTGCGATCAGGATTTCGTTGGACCGGCTGCGGAGAAGACATGAGGTTGGCCGGACCGTGGCAGAATAAAAATTCTGACGGAAGCGCAAAGCGTGGCATCACCGCCCCACCCCACTGGGCCCGCCGACGAGCGGTCCGGCCCCGTGCGATCGCGGGAAAGGCCGCGGTTTCGCTTGCCGCCGGGCACCGGCCCCGGCGTAACCGTGCAGTTACGCCCGCATGCGGCCCCACCCTCTCTCTTCGATTCGATCGGCGCGGTGCATCTTCGGGCTCGCCGCCCGCCGCGCCGTCGTGACACGTTCTCGCGCCCGCTGACTTTTACCCCGTATCCCGCTTCGTTTTCCCTCCTTTATCACCGCTATGTCCTCCCCTGAATCATCCCCCAAAGGCCGCCTGTTCTTCATGATGGTGCTCGAGTTTTTCATCTGGGGCGCGTGGCTCCCGTTGATCTTCGGCTACCTCCCCAGCCTCGGCTTCACGCCCACGCAGCAATCCCTGATTCTCAACGCCTTCCCCGTCGCCTCGATCGTGGGCATGTTCTTCAGCAACCAGTGGGCGGACCGGAAGTTCAACCCCGAGAAGTTCCTCGCCTTCTCCCACCTCATCGGCGGCCTCGCCATCCTCGGCTGCGGCTTCACCAAGGAGTTCGTCCCCTTCTTCCTCCTCATGCTTGTGCACTGCCTGCTCTACGTGCCGACGATCTCGATCACCAACTCGATCGCCTTCGCCAACATGAAGAACCCCGAGAAGGAATTCGGCCTCGTCCGCATGGGCGGCACCATCGGCTGGATCCTCGCCGCCTGGCCCTTCACCTTCATCTTCGTCAACTGGGCCGCGGTCGATGCCGCCCACCCCGCCGGTCTCGTCGACTGGCTCGGCAAGGCTCTCGCCAATCCTCTCACCGGTGATGCCGCCAAGGCTGCCACCAAGTGGACCTTCATCGTCGCCGGCCTCGCCTCCCTGCTCCTCGCCGCGTTTAGCCTCACCCTGCCGCGCACCGCCAAGAAACCCGCGCCGGCCGACGGCACCGCGGACAATCTCGCCTGGCTCTCCGCGCTCAAGCTGCTCAAGCAGCCTTTCATCCTCGTGCTCTGGCTCGTCACGCTCGTCGACTCCTTCGTCCACAACTGCTACTTCAGCTGGACCGGCACCTTCCTCGGCACGCCCAAGGCCGCCGGCGGTGTCGGCATCGCGGCCAACTGGATCGCGCCGATCATGAGCATCGGCCAGGTCGCGGAAATCCTCACGATGTTTGTCCTCGGCGCGACGCTGAAGAAGTTCGGCTGGCGCACGACGATGGTCGTCGGCGTGCTCGGCCACGCGGCGCGCTTTGCCACCTACGCCTTTATGCCCGACAGCGCCACGGCGATCATTTTGATCCAGGTGCTCCACGGCATCTGCTACGCGTTCTTCTTCGCGACGGTCTACATCTTCGTCGACGCCTACTTCCCGAAGGACATCCGCTCGAGCGCGCAGGGTCTCTTCAACCTCCAGATCCTCGGCGTGGGTGCCCTCCTCGCCTTCTCGATCTGCCCGTGGCTCATGCAGGACGTCTACACGAAGGCCAACGTCGTCGACTTCAAGGGCCTCTTCCTCGTGCCCTTCGCGGTCGCCTCCTGCGCCGCCATCGCGCTCGCGTTGTTCTTCCGCCCGCCGACGGCCGGCCCCGGTGGCGCCGTCGCCGCCGGCTCGGCTCCGCACTAAGCCTCTCGCTAACTCCCGCTGTTTTTCCCGATGTCTAAGCAACTTCGCATCCTCGTCGTCGGCTGTGGCCACATGGGCATCTCGCACGCCCGGGCCTATCACAAGATGGCCGCCGATTTCACCATCGTCGGTCTCGTCTCCCGCGGCCCGGCCTCGCGCCAGAAGCTCAACGCGGAGTTCGGTAATCGCTACGCCGAATTCTCCGACTACCACGCCGCGCTCGCGGAGACCAAGCCCGATGCCGTGTGCATCAGCACCTACGCCGAGACGCACGCCGAATACGCCATCGCCGCGATGGAAGCCGGCGCCCACGTCTTCCTCGAGAAGCCCGTCGCCGACACCATCGCGGACTGCGAACGCGTCCTCGCGGCGGCCAAGCGGCTCAACAAGAAGCTCATCGTCGGCTACATCCTCCACGTCCATCCGTCGTGGAAGAAGTTCACCGAGCTCGCGCAGACGCTCGGCAAGCCGCTCGTCATGCGGATGAACCTCAACCAGCAGAGCTCCGGCCCCAATTGGGAGACGCACAAGAATCTCCTCCGCACCACCTCGCCCATCGTCGACTGCGGCGTGCACTACGTCGACGTCATGTGCCGCATGACCGGCTCCCGTCCGATCAGCGTCAACGGCATCGGCGCCCGCCTCTCCGACGAGATCGTCCCCGGCCAGATCAACTATGGCCACCTGCAGGTCACGTTCGCCGACGGCTCCGTCGGCTGGTATGAGGCCGGCTGGGGTCCGATGATGAGTGAGACCGCCTTCTTCGTGAAAGACGTGATCGGGCCCAAGGGCTGCGTGAGCATCGTCGCCAAGACGGCCGCCGCCGCCGGCATGTCCGCCGACGTCGATTCGCACTCGAAGACCGAACAGCTCCGCCTCCACCACGTCGACCGCAAGGCTGACGGCACGTTTGCCCGGGCCGACGATCTGATCGACGTCAACGACGAGCCCGATCACGACGAGCTCTGCCGCCGCGAACAGGAAGTCTTCCTCCAAGCCATCCGCGAGAACACCGATCTCAGCGCCCACTGGCAGAGTGCCATCGACAGCCTTCGCATCGTGATCGCGGCCGATCAGTCGTTCCGTGAAGGCCGCACGGTGAAGCTCTGACGCGGCATCGACCGCGCCGGCCCACGACTCGCAAGCCCGGAGGCACCTCCGGGCTTTTTTGTGCCCTCACTCCACGCAACGCCACGGCGGCCGCTCCCGCCGACTGACGCCGGGTGCCCTGCGCCCGCCGATTCCGGCGGGCACAAAAAAGCCGGGCCTCGCATGAGGCCCGGCGGAGAAAGATCAACCCGGCGGGGAATTAGTTCGGACCAGCGACCCGACCACCCTCGCTGTTGTTGTAGGCTTGGAACCAAGCCTTGGCCCACAGCGTGTAAGACGTGGAGTATTTGGTGCGCTCCTTGAGGACGCGCTCACCCCATTGGATGAAGCAGTAGGTGAGGGTCTTGTTGCCGTTGAGGTAGGCGCCGTTGGCGTAGTTGATCTGCGCCGCGAGCAGCTCCTTGGAGAGTTGGTCCGACGCCGAGGTGCTACCGGTCGAGAGAATCGAGATGCAGCTCTTGAGGGAGATGCCATCGAACCGATCCAGAGACAGGCTGCCGATCGTCTTTACGTGGCTATTGCAGGTCGTGGAGCTGATCTGCGCCGTGCGATCACCCTTGGAGACCTTGTTGAACTCATTGCGCCAGTAGGTGGAAGATTTGCCCGTCGCGCAGTGCGTCTTGATGTCGGAGTGTTTGAGACCAAAGCCGATGTCGCGCACCGTGACGTGGGACGTCGCAACGGTCACCGCGCGGGTGGCCTGAGTCGTGGCGCCGTAGCCGGAGGGCGCAACGGCGGTCACGGAATAGTTGCCGGGGACAATGTTCGTGAAGCAATAGCTGCCATTGGCGGCCGTGACCTGCGTGGCGATGACCACATTGGCAGAGTTGAGCAACTTCACCGTGATACCGCCCAGGCCGAAGTCACCGGCCGAGTAATCGTCTTCGCGATCACGGGAGCCCTTGCGGTCACCGTTGTCATCGCAGTCGCCACGGTCGCTGTAGCGATCGGAGCGCGAGCCACGGCGATCATCATCGCCGGAGCCGCAGCGGCGGTCGTCGTAGCTATCGAAGACGCCGTTGTAGTTCGCATCAAAGAAGACGCGGCCACAGATGTTCTTCGGGTAGACCAAGGTGACGGAAATATTCCGCGAGGCGGTGGCGGTGCCGTAGGCGTCGACCGCCGTGACGTTAATCGTGTAGGTGCCAGGCGTCGAGATCGTGAGCGTGGCCGCACCGGTCGCGACCTTCTGGCCGAGATTGGTGGGCGTCACGACGAGAGCCGTAGTGCCGAGCTTTGCGGTCAGGGCGGTGATCACGCCGCCCGTGGCATTGCTCGTGCCGGTAAAGGTGAGCGGGATGCTGAGCGGACCGCCGCCATAAACGAGGGTATAGGTCGAACCCACCGTCGGAGTATTGATGACGACCGTCGGCAAGGGCTGCTGAACCGCGGCATTGACGGTAAAGGTCACGGGCGCCGCCGGAGCAACGATACCTGCACTGGTCGTCGTGGCATTGATCGTGTAGGTGCCGGGACCGACGTTCAGGAGAGTGCCCGAACTCGTAACCGAAGAACTCGTGCCCAAGGAGGGGTTGTGCGACAGCGCAGGAGCGGCGCCGCTCCACGTGGCCGTCACGGCATCGACGGTGAAGCCGTTGGTCGACGTGCTGGCGAGGGTGAAGGGGATGTTGATGGAGGTCGCGCCGCTGGGGATCGTGTAAGTGGCGCCGCCCGTCAGGTTGATGCTGATCGCCGGAACCGGTGTAATCACCGAAATCGTGAAGTCAGCCGTCGCGGGGACGGAGGTGCCGGTCGCATTGGTCGCGGACACAGACACGGTGTGAGCTCCACCCGTGGTATAAACCAAGTCGGTCTGACCCGTAACCACCGAAACACCGAGAGGAGACGAATTATAGGTCACCGGCAGTCCGTCGACCTTAACATCCAAGCCCGTGATCCCACCGGAAGTGCTGGTGGCCGTGAAGGTGTAGGGAACCGTCAACGAACTGCCCGTGCGCAGCGTGTAGCTCGCGTTGTTGGCCGGAGTATTGATCACGGCCACCGGGGGACCGCCGAACGTGACGGTGAAGGTGTTGGAGTCAGATGCGCTACCAACCGAGTTATAAGCATTGGCGCGAATTGTATAGGTGCCGGCGGCCGGGATCACCAAGGAGGCGGTGCCAGTGACGCTCGTGGCAGGACCGGCCGGGGTGGTCGTAAGGACCAACGGCACGCCATCCAGCGTAGCATCCACGCTCACCACGGGGAAACCAGCGCGGGCCGTGGCAAGGAAAGACATCGGGATCGTCGCGGGTAGGCTGGCGGGCGTAAATACCTGACCGTCGGCCGGAGTGGTGATCGAGATCAACGGCGGGAGGCGATTCAGGTCGCCGCTGGGATCAACCGATGCGATCGCGTTAATATTCGAGCCGCCCTCGACGACTGCGCTACCGTCGGACATCGTGCCCCAATTGGAGGTCGCGATATGATAGGCGAAGGTCGCAGAGCTACCGGCACCCGAGATACCGATCAGCGGAATCGCCACACGAACCGTAAAGCTGCGCGCTTGATTCGGGCCCGTAAAGGTCAACGACGTGATCGGAGTCTGCGTCGCGGTATCGAGGAAGGTCACATAGCTCAGCGCCGTGGCCTCGTCTCCTTCGGTGAAGGTCGTCACCGACAGTTCCAAATTGATCGTCCGGGTATCACCCGCCGGGTAGTTCGCGGGGGAAAGCACGCTCACCGTGTAGGGGGTCGAATAGGGCATGATACCCTCCACCGACTTACTGAGCGGCTGATAGAGCACGTCATTCGGACCGGCCGAGGCAGGCGTCGCCGCGAGGGCCGCGAACACCAAGGCAACAAGCACGGCGAAGAAACCTTGGGGAATTCGCAGGAAACGATGAAAAGCTTGGGTATTCATGGTGGAATTGAGCATGTTTGCGGGCCAAGTTGGCTGAGCTACGCAACACACCTAGGCAATAGACCCCATTTGTCGACAAGATACTTCCCGGTGCGTATTTCCCCCTCCGGATAAGTAATCTCCGATTTTCCGGAGCAAGATGAGCCAGCCCGCGGACCCTTCGGCCCGACGCTGCCTGCCGGGTAGGGCGCCTCAATCCCGGCGCCACTACTCAATCACCCCGGGACTCCTCACGCCTGATTGGGTATTTAACCCTAAATTCCATTGACCATCGGTCGGTGATCACTAGGGTATTGCAACTGTTTTCCGTCATGTCCCCCCGCGTCCATATCATTTCGGCCCGCCGATCGACGAATGTCGTTCACGAGGTCGGTGACCGCGGGAACCAAGGAATGGGGATCGGCGGCGAGATTCCGGGGTTCGGCGGATCCGGTAGTTACTGGGTGCGTTCCCTTCGCGGCTTGGCCGCCGCGCTCGTCGTTGGTTTGGGCATACAGGCAGCCCACGGCCAGACAACTTGGAGCAACATCGGGACTAACTTCAATACCGCGGGCAACTGGAGCCTAGGCGTGCCGACGGCCGCCCAAGTCGGCCAGTTCTCCGCCGCATCCGTCTCCTTTAATCCGAAACTCTCTGCCAACATCACGGCGCTGGGCCTGCAATTCAACTTGGGCACCGCGGGCTGGACCTTCACCGGCACCGCTGGTGGGGCCGTGGAAGTTTTGACCCTCGGAGCCAGTGGTATCGTCAATAATGCCGTCAGCACCCAGACGTTTAACGACGCCAATCTCAGTCTCCTCCTCGGTGCCGCCGCGCCTTTCACGAGCAACAGCACCGGTGCACTCAGCTTCGGCAGCAACCTCGGTGGCATCGCCAACGGTGGCTTTGCCCTAACCTTGGGCGGCACGAGCACGAACACCCTCAACGCGATCGGCTCGGTCATCTCTGGCACCGGTGGTCTGACCAAGAGCGGTGCGGGTTCGTGGACGCTCAGTGGCACCAATACCTACACGGGCGTCACGTCGATCACCGCGGGCACTCTCTCCGTGGCTACGATCGGCAACGGCGGCGTCGCCGGCAACCTCGGCAATGCCACCAATGCGGCGGGCAATCTGGTCCTCGGCGGCGGCACGCTCCAATACACCGGCGCCACGGCCTCCACCAACCGCAACTTCACCCTCACTGCCGCCACCACTTCGACGATCGACGTCTCCACGGCGGCGACCAACCTGACCATTTCCGGCGCCAGCGCCTCCACCACCGGCGCCCTCACCAAAGCCGGCACTGGCACCCTCACCCTCTCCGGGGCCAACGCCCACACCGGCACCACGACGGTTTCCGCCGGCACTCTCAGCATCACCAATGCGACGTCCCTCGGCACGGTCGCGGCGGGCACCGTCGTTTCCAGCGGCGCCTCGCTCGAACTCCAGGGCGGCATCACGGTCGGCGCCGAAGCCCTCACGATCAGCGGCACCGGCAGTGCCAGCAACGGCGCGCTGCGCAACCTGAGCGGCACGAATACCTACGGCGGTCTTTTGACGCTCGGGGCGGCCGCCACGATTCAGTCCGACGCGGGCACCCTGGCCCTCACTAACACGGGCACGATCAGTGGCGCTACATTCGGTCTCACGCTCACCGGTAGCGGCAACGGCTCCCTCGCCAGTATCATCGGCACGACCTCCGGCACTCTCACCAAATCCGGCTCAGGCACCTGGACCCTCACCGGCGCCAATACCTACACCGGCGCCACGACCTTGAGCGCCGGCAACCTGACCCTCACCGGCGCCAACGGAGCGGCGGTGAGTTCGGCATCGTATACGCTCAACGGCGGCACCTTCACCATCGACAACGCGGCGAGCAATAACGGCAACCGCCTCAACAATACCGGTGGTATCGCCCTCAATGGCGGCAACCTTTCATTCATCGGCAATACGGCAGCCAACACCACTGAGACCGTCGGCGCGATCACCGGCACTGGCAATTCCGTCGTCACCCTCGCCTTCGGCGGCACCAACAGTTTGGTCGTGACCGCCGCGAGCTTCGGTCACTCCGCCGGCAATGGCTCCATTTTGCTCAACGGCGCCAATCTAGGTCGAAACAACGTGGCCGGGAGCGTTAGTCGCCTCATTTCCACCGCGGTTCCAACTCTGCTTGGAACCACACCCGCGGCGACCACGGGCATCAATGCCGCCGTTAAGAATACGGTGATCGTCCCCTTCCTCGTCGGTGAGGCTACGGCTGCCTCGGGCGGTCTCGGCACTGCGACGGGCACAGCCAATACCTTCCTGACCCACAACGCGACCACCGGCTTCCGGCCCCTCAATCCCACGGATGAGTTTACCCAGAACGCCATTACCGCGGGTAACAACACCCGCATCACCTCGGCCACCACCGCGGCGGCCACGGCGTCGATCAACTCCTTGGTCATCGCTGGCGGCGACCTTTCGATCAACAACGCCGTTACCCTCACCGACTCCAGCGGAGCGCTCCTTTTCACGACGTCCAATGCGATCAAACCGACCGCTACGACGGGCATCCTGACCTTCGGCGCGGAGGCCATGATCACAGTCAATTCGGGAATCACGGGCACCATTAGCACGGTGATCTCTGGCGCCAATGCCCTCACCAAGAGCGGCACCGGCACGCTGACGCTCAGCGGCGTCAACACCTTCACCGGTGCGACCACGATTGCGTCTGGCACGCTCTCGGTCGGCACCATCGGCAACGGCGGCGTCGCCGGTAACCTGGGACAAGCCACCACCGCCGCCGCCAATCTCGTCCTGAGCGGAGGCACCCTCCAATACACCGGCGCCACCGCCTCCACCAACCGCAACTTCACGCTCCTCGCTGGCACGACCTCCACCATCGATGTCACCACCAACAACCTCACCATGTCCGGTGCCAGCACGGCCACCACCGGCAGCCTCACCAAGGCCGGCGCTGGCACTCTCACGCTTACGGGCACCAATCTCTACACCGGCGCCACCACCATCAACGCCGGCACTCTCTCTGTCGCCACCATCGGCAATGGCGGCGCTTCCGGCAATCTCGGCGCCGCCACCAACGCGGCCACCAATCTCGTCCTCGGCGGTGGCACGCTGCAATACACCGGCGCCACGGCGACGACGAATCGCAATTTCACCCTCACCACCGGCACGACCTCTACCATCGATGTCTCCACCCCCGCCACCACTCTCACGATGACGGGGGCCACCACGGCTACCACCGGCAGCCTCACCAAGGCCGGAAACGGCACGCTCACCCTCTCCGGCACCAATCTGCACACCGGGACGACCAACGTGAGCGCCGGCACCCTCCTCGCCGCCAGCAATAGCGCACTCGGCACCGGCACAGGCAGCTCCACCGTCAGCACCGGCGCCGCCCTCGGCCTCAGTGGCACCGGTCTTTCTGTCGGCAATAGCAGCGCCAATATCTCCATCGCGGGCAACGGCGTCAGCAACAGCGGCGCCATCTACAACGTCTCCGGCTCCAACACCCTCAACAGCAACCTCACCCTCAGCGCGGCCGCCCGTCTCGGCTCTGCCGCCGGCACCCTTACGCTTGGGCCCACGGCCCCCAACTTCACTGTTTCCGGCCACACCCAGCCGACCGAAAATAGCTTCATCACCCTCGGCGACCCCATTAGCGGCAGCAACCTTACGTTCTCCGGCGCCGGCAACATCACCGTCAATTCCCGCATCCGCGACTACTCCGGCCAGGTCGCCGGCATGTCCTTCACGAATCCTACCACGGTTGCCTACCAGCCCGTCGCTCCCGCCTCTCCCGGCAACGTCACCATCGACATGACTTCCGGCACCGCCTCCGTCACCTATCAGGCCAACGCCAACAGCTACACCGGCACCACCTTCGTCAAGAACGGCACCCTGATCCTCAATACGAAGAACAATACCGTCGCCCCGCACGACAGCCTGACCGACTCCTTCCACGCCATCAACGGCCCCCTCGTGATCGGCAACGGTAGCACCACCGGCACGGTCCGCCTCAACTCCGCCTTCGGCCCCAACGAGCCCCTCGCCATCAACACCCCTGTCACGCTCTACAGCGATGGCACCCTCGACCTCAACGGCGCCGGCACCACTATCGACACGCTCACCTTCATCACTGGTGGCACGGTTCTCACCGGCGGCGGCATACTCTACCTCAATAATAACGTCGCCTTCAATTCCACCGCCAACGGCCAGACCGCCACCATCGGCACCACCGCCAACGACGGCACTCTCTCCCTTGAGCTGAACAAGTCGGCCACCTTGCCCAACCCCGATATCGATAACGGCGTCGGCGCCACCCGCACCTTTACCATCACACCCGTCAGCGCGGGCAACACCGCCACTCTCACCGTCAACTCCACCGTCATTCGTGGCGATGTCGTGAAGAACGGCGACGGTCTCCTGGTCTTTAACGGCAACAACACCTACCTCGGCTCCACCACCGTCAATGCCGGTATCCTCCGCGCCACCCGCGGTGACGATGCCTCGTTCTTCAGCGCTCTCGGCGCGGCTGACGGCTCCGATGCGAAGGGCACCACGGTCGCCAACGGCGCGACTCTCCAGCTCTCCGGTGGTATCACGATTTCGAAGGAGAAGCTCAACCTCAACGGCGACGGCTTCAACAGCGGTGGCGCGCTGCAGAACCTCAGTGGTAACAACACGTGGGGCGCGATCGGCAACATCAACCTCGTGACCAACTCCCGGATCAATTCCGACGCCGGCCTGCTCACCATCACGAGCAACCTCACCTCCACTGGCAATGACAAGGCCCTCAAGGTCGGTGGCGTCGGCAACACCACCATCAGTGGCCAAATCAACACGGGCACGGGCGGCACCACCACTGTCACCAAAGACGGCACCGGCACCCTCACGCTCAACGGCAGCAACGGTTACCAGGGCCTCACCGACATCCAGGCCGGTATCGTCGTCGCCCGCAACAACGACGCCCTCGGCTCCGCCCTCGCCGGCACCCAGGTCACCTCCGGTGCCGCCCTCCACCTCGAAAACAATATCACCACTCCCGCCGAAGCGCTCACGCTCAACGGCGCAGGCATCTCTTCCGGCGGCGCGCTGCGGAATACGAGCGGCTCCAATACCTTTGGCGGACAAGTGACCATCGGCTCTTCCGCCACTCGCATCAATTCTGACACCGGCACGATGACCCTCACCGGTGGTATCAGCACCGGTGGCAACGCCTTCATCGTCGGTGGCGCCGGCAACACCACCACCACCGGCTCCGTCGGCGGCCTCGGTGCCCTGACCAAGGACGGCGCCGGCACCGCCAATTTCAGCGGCACCGTCGGTCTCGGCGACATCACCATGAACGCCGGCACGCTCGGCTTCTCCGGCGGTATCTCCACGGTCGCCGGAAATGTTACGGTCAACGCCGGCACCATCAACTTCACTGGCGCCGGCAACAGCACGACGGTCGGCCGGGTGAGCCTCCTCGGCAATGCTGTCTCGACGATCAACGTGGGAGCCAGCACGACCCTCAACACCTCCGAGTTCTCCTCCAGCTCCAACAGCACGCTCAACATCGCCGCAGGCGGCGTCGTCAACGCCAACTACAATGTCGGCAACACCACTTACTCCGGCGACATCACCGGCAGCGGCACGTTCAAGGCCTTGGGCACCGGTCAAGTGACGTTCAACGAGAATATCACCAACACGAGCCTCAGCGTCTTCATTGGTGGCACCAGTATCGGCACCATGGCGTCTCCGCTCACCTTCACGATCACCGGCACCACCGCCCTCAGCTTCGGCTCCCTCCGTATCACCGGCGACACCATCCTCGACTTTGGCGACAGTTCCGCCAGCTCCCTCACCTCGCTTAGCCTGCTCATCGACGCGGGTGTCAAGGTCACGGTCCAAAACTGGATCAGTCTCACCGATTTCTGGAAAGTGACGTCGACCTTCAGCCAGACCAGTGGCCCCGCCTCCGTGCCGGATGCGCTTGGCACCAACCCCCAAAACCAGATCACCTTCACCGGGTTTTCTAACCAGTCCACGTCGTGGATCACGATCGGCACCTATCCGTCTTACTTCGACAAGGAGATCCGGCCCGTGCCCGAGCCCTCCACCTACGGCGCGATGTTCATTTCCGGCTGCCTCGCCTTCCTCGGTTACCGTCGCTACCGCTCGCGCCAGGAGAAGAAGTAACGCCGCACCCGCGGCAGGTTCTCACTTCGCGGCAGCCGCGATCGCTCGCACGACCTCGCCGGCCACGACGAGCCCGAAAGTCCCCGTCACCCACACGCCAGCGCCCAAGCCACTCGCGCAGTCCATCCGCAGATTGCTCCCGGGCTCCGGTTCAGCGCTGCAGGTCCCATCCGCCCACGGAAACACCTGTAGCTCGCTCGACCACACACAGCGCACACCCCAGTGCATCTTCCCCTTCTGCTCGCCGTGCGCGAAGCCATGGTCTCGCCGCAGCTTCTTCCGCACCTGCCGGAGCAACTCGTCGCTAAACGCCTCCCCCAAATCCCCGGCCCGCACCTGTGTCGCATCCCGCTTTCCCCCTGCGCCTCCTACCGTCACGCACGGGAAACCCCGCTTCACGCTTTCGGCAATGAGGAGCGCTTTGTTCGACATCGTGTCGATCGCATCGACCACGAAATCAAACTTCGGCGCCAGCAACCGCTCGGCCGTCGCCGCCGTGAAAAACTCCGTCACCGCCTCCACGCGACACGCCGGGTTGATCAACCGCACGCGCTCCGCCAGCACGCCCACCTTGCTGCGCCCCACCGTGCCTTCGAGCGCCGGAAGCTGCCGGTTCACATTCGTCACGCACACTTCATCGAGATCCACCAACGTGAGCGCGCCCACGCCGCTGCGCGCCAGACCTTCGACCGTCCACGAGCCCACGCCGCCCACTCCCACGACGCACACATGCGCCGCCTGCAGTCGCGCCAAGCCCTCCCGGCCAACCAACCGGCCGAGCCCCCCAAACCGATCCTGATAGTCGTCGCTCATCTGTAGCGGCGGTCTATGACCGCCGCCCCCTCCCCACGTCAAACCCGACCGTGGCGATCTTGCGCCACCGGCCGGGTCGTCCGTCGCGGCCTACTTCGCTGCGGTGAGCTTCTGCATCGCCGTCTCGAGCTGATTCGTCGGCAAATTATTTGAGACCAGCAGTCCCTTCTTGTCGAAGACCACCAGCGCGTTGCCTTTCGTGACATTCAGCTTGGGCGCCCACTCGTTCTTGGCCTCCTTGCCGTCGAATTGCACCGGCCAGGTGATCTTCTGGTCCTTGATAAACTTCGCGACCTTCTCCCGGTCCGCCTCTTTGTCGAACGACACGCCCACGACCTCGACCGTCTTTTTGTTGAAGGAGTGCGCCTGCTTCACCGCATCGATGAAGTTCACCGTGCCTTCACCAGTGCCGCTCCACACCGCGAACACCACGACCTTGCCGCGCAGCGCCGCGAGATCGACCTCTTTGCCGTCGAGCGCCGTGATTTTGATTTCCGACGGCGTCCGCCGGGCCTCGATTAAGCTCAGCTCGGTATTCGCCCGACCGGCCAGCCCCTTGTCGGTGCTCGCCGTCAGCTTCTTCAAATGCGCTTCACCTGCCGCGGGGCTCTTGGCCCGGTTGAGGATTTCCACAAACGCCAGCTCGCGATCCACGACAAAACGTCCGCCGCCCGGCATCGCCGCGAGCGCATCGATCTTCTCCCGCACCTTGGACAGCGCTTCGTTCGAGGGTGCATTCCACATTTCGAAATCCGCCGCCGCCGCGTCGAGTGCCGCCAACGCCGCCTTGGCATCGTTGCTCAGGCCTTCTTTATAGCGCGCATTCACCAACTCGTAGTTGAGCTGCGTCACATAGGCCGCCTTATACGCCGCCAGCTTTTTGTCGGTGATCGTGTTGCCGAAATTCGCCGTGTCGCGGATCACATTGTTCGCGCGCCAGTGCGTCGGATACTTCGTCAGAAAATCAATGCCGGCCGCGACGATCTGCTGAAACCGCTCCTGCGAGATCTTCGCCTCCTTGTCGCCATACAGTTTGCCAAACGCATCGCCGGCCACATCGCCGGGCGGACGTTCGCCTTTTTTCGGAGCCTGCGCCGGCAGGCTGCCGACGATGGTGAGGGAGCAAAGCAACGCCACAGACAGATTTTTCATCTTCATAAGGGGGAGGAAGGGGGGTTAGGGAGACGACCCCACCGTAAAAACGACCTCCCCTCCCGCAAGTCGCAATCCGATCACTGGAAAAAACGCCCGTAATCCCAATCGCCTGCGCCACACCATGGCACAAAAAGGCGGAGCAGCCACACGCCGCTCCGCCCGGACTTGGAAAATAGATAGGTTTGGCGCGGCTTACTTGGCGTTCGCCTTGAAAAAGGCTGCCGCACCCGCGACCAGCTTGTTCGGGTCTTGGGCAAATCCGGCATTGTCCGTCTCGATCGCCATCACGCCGGACCATTTCGCCTTTTTGATTTCGGCAAAGAGCTCTTTGTAGTTCGCCTGGCCCGTGCCGATCTCGACGTCGAGCACCGTGGGCCCCGCCGGCTTCTTGCCACCCTTCTTGTCGTCCACCATCGCGCCCGGCGCCGCCGGCTCCACGCGCTTGTCCTTCAGGTGCATGTCGAACACGCGGCCATTATACTCGCGAAAAATCTTCGCGGCATCGAAACCCGCCGCCGTGATCCAGCCCACGTCGAGACACACGCCGATGCGCGGATCGCGCGCCGCGAGGATCTTCTGCACCGTCGCCGGGTCGCCGTAGACCGTGCCCGTGCCGTGATTGTGGATCGCGAGCTTGATGTCGTATTCCTTCACCAGCTCCTCGAGGTTGTCCCACTCGGCCATATTTTTCGGCTCCACGATGATGAGTTTGATCCCCATCAGCTTCGCGAACTCGAACAGCTTTCGGTTGTCTTCTTTGTTCGTCGAGGTGCCGTTTACGCCAAACGTATAGCATACCAGTCCGGCCTGATCCAACACCGCCTTCTTTCGGAGCGTCTCTTCCTTCGTGCCCTTCGGGTCGATGTGCTTGGAGATCATCTGCACATTCTTGATCTGATACTTCGTCGCGAAGGCCACGACCTCCTCGAAGGTCATGTTGCGGCAGGTCCATGTCTGGATGCCGAGTTGTGGACCGCCGGCGTCAGCCGCACGGGCCGAAGTCAGGGTAATTGCCAGAGCCGCGAGCGCGGCGAAGAGGAAACGCAGGGGAGTTTTCATCAGGGGAAAGAGTGACCAACCGGGATTCGCTAAGACGAGGCAGCGAGGCAATCGTTACGCCCGCGGTGAATCGAGGAGTTTTTCCACGGCCGCGATTGCCCGCTGCTCACGCTCCGCCCAATCGCCGTGAATCTCCACGAAGGGCAGCCCGCGCCGCGTCAGCGCCTCGCGCCAAATCGCCCGCGCGCGCTCGCGTCCTTCCGCATCCGGAAAACTCCGCTGCGGATCCGGCTCGAACGGCACATCCGTATCGCACAACAGCCACAGCGCCACACCACGCGCCCGCTCTTCCGCCTCGTCCCGCACCCACGGCGGGCACGCCCCGGGAAACAGCAGATCGTCCCACAGCGTGCACGTCAGCAGGTCCGTGTCGCAAAACATCACGCGTCGCGCCTTCGCCATCGCATTGTCCTCATTGGCCATCTGCCCGAGCGCGACCGTGCCGAGGTCCCCGGCCTTGATCTCGCCTTCCTTCAGCTCCCAGAACTCCCGCACAAATTCCTCCGCCCATGGCTCGTCAAACCGCTGCGCGAGCCGCGCCGTCAGCGACGTCTTGCCCGTCGACTCCGTGCCGAAGACTACCACGCGCTTCACGTGACTAGACACGCGCGCCTCCTTTCATCGCCCGCGCCCACTCGCGCCAGCCCAGCACCGCGAGCACTAAGTAAATCGCGTAGAGAAACGCCGTGAACGCCAGGTCCACCGTCAGATAGCCCGCGATCGCCACGGTGTTCACCACCACCCACAGCGGCCAGTTCTCAATCGACTTCCGCGCCTGCAGCACCTGCGCCACGATGCCGAAGACTGCGCAAAACGCATCGCGCCACGGCAGCACCGCATCCGTCCAGCGCCGCAGCGCCACCGCCCACAGCGCCACCGCGACCAAGCCAGCCAGCGCCGTCGTCACCCGTGCGCGCATCGACAACACCGTCACCGGCAACTCCGGCGCCGCCCCGCGGTCACGCACCCAGTGCCACCAGCCCCACGCCAGCGCCGCCGCGAAAAACACCTGCTGCGTCGCCTCCGCATAGAGCTTCGTCTGGTAGAACAGCACGCCTTGCACCGCCACCGAGGCCAATCCCACGGGAAACGCCCACAAGGTGCGCCGGATCATCAGCACCACTCCGGCGATCCCCAGCACGAGATTCACCTGATCGAGCCACGAGGAGCCGACGAGTCCGCCCCAGATGTTTTTCCACACGTCACTCATCGCGCACCGTGGTCTTCTTCCCGTCCCATCGCCGTGTGCCTCATGGCTTCCCGGCCACAAACGCCTCCATCGCCTCACGCGTGATCACGTGTCGGGCCGCGCAACGCGGACACCGGATCTCGATTTTCTCGTCATCCTCAAACAGATCCGCCGGATTGTTGCGCATGGTTGGCGCCAGCACCTCCATCAACTTCGCCTGATTGCATCCGCAGTGCCACCGACATACCCGCTTCTCCAAGAAGCCGAGCTCTTCGGTCTGCGCCAGCGTCTTCGCCCCTTCGGTCGTGAGTGCGGTCAGCCAGGGCAGATCGCAGTCGGGGTGCTCGGTCACCATCGCCCACGTTTCCTCGCCGGTCTGGAAATAGCGCGCCAGCCGCTGTTCGCTCTGTGCGTAGAATTTTTCCACCGCCGCGATCGGGTCTGCCCCGGTAAAGGTCACCGCGCTCCGCCGCTTTTCACCGCGCCCGCGCACGACATCCGCGTAGAAAATATTCTCCGGCAGCTCCTTCACATTTTCGCTGAACACCCGCCCGGTCACCGTGCCCAGTTCGTTGTCACCCGTGAGAAACAGATTCACTCGCGGCTCCTGAAAATTGATGGTCCACGCCGTCAGTTCATTGCGCGGACGCGAAGCGCAGTGCAGCACAAACGCCACGAGCGCCCGTTTGAACAGCGCGTCGTGCTCCGGCGCCGGCCTCACTTCATTCGCACCGAGGTGCAGGTAGTAGTCCACAAACAGCGCGCCAAAGTCCCCGTTCGCCAGCATGGCGTTGCGCGCGCGCACGAAGTGGGTCGCGACTTCCATTCCCTCATCGGCTAAGTTGGGCGGAGTGGTTTCAGGCATCGTCCCCGACACTCCGCCGAAACGCCCCAATGTCCAGCCCGCCCCTCTGACTTCCGTGGTTCCTCGCGTTACATACCCGTCACCTTCACGAATCTCACCGCCGCCTGCGTCCGCGAGCGCACGCGCCACTTGTCGTAGATCGCCGTGAGATGATTCTTCACGGTCGAGCGCGTGATCCCCAGCTTCTCGCAAATCTCCTTGTCCGCGCAGCCCTCCGCCACCAGCGCCAGCACGTCGCGCTCCCGTTCCGTCAGTTGTGCGAGCTCCTTCGCCCCGCCGCCCACCGCCTGGGCCGCCGGCTCGCGCAATAGTCCCAGCACCCGCTGCGCAATCGTCGGCGACATCGGCGCTCCGCCGGCCACCGCATCATCGAGGCCTTCGATGATTGCATCGGAGCCCGCGCCTTTCAGCAAATACCCCACCGCTCCCGCACGAATCGACTCCAGCAACGGCCCGTCCGCATCACGTCCCGTGAGCATCACAATCTTCATCCCCGGCCGCGCCGCGAGCAACTGTCCCACCGCCGCCGGCCCCTGCATCCCCGGCATCGCCACATCGAGGAGCAACAACGCCGGCTGCACCTTCGCCGGCCACTTCCCGGCCTCCTCGATACTCCCCGCCTGAGCTACCAGCGCATAGCGCCCACTCGCGTCGAGCAAAGCCGTGACGTAGGCGCGATACGGCGCATCGTCATCAATCAGCGCGACCGGGATTTTGGAAACAGTGGCCATGGGATTCGTCGTTCCAGCACCCCACTGTTCAGCACTCCACGGCGGTGTCCATCCGTGTTCATTCGTGAACAAAAAAAATCCGCCCCGCCCCTCCGCGTCCTTCTCTCAACTCTCAGCTCTCAACACTCGGCTTTTCTGGCCGCGCCAACGCCACTTCCAACCAAAACGTCGCGCCCGTCCCGCGCTCGTTCGCCGGCGAATCGCAGCCGACCGCTCCGCCCATCGCCTCCGCCAGCCGCTTTGTCACCGCCAGCCCGAGTCCCGTGCTCGCCTCCCCCGCCGTCGCCCGCGCACTGCCTTTGCCAAATTTGGTAAACAACCGCCCCTGCTCCTCCACCGCGATCCCCGGCCCTTCGTCCGTTACTGTCAATCGCGCCACGCCACCGCCACCCTCCGCGGCCGCCACGAGCAACTCGATCTTCACCGTCGCGCCGCTCGCCGAAAACTTCAGCGCATTCGTCACGAAGTTGTCCGCCACCTGCGCCAGCATGCCCGCGTCCGCCGTCACCCACACTTTGCCTGCCGGCGCATCCACCTCTAGGCGTTGCCCTTTCTTCACGGCTGCCCCCGCGTGTCGCACCGCCGTCGCCTGCGCCGCCGCGCCCAGGTCCAGCCGCTCCCGCCGCACCGGCACCGTGCCGCTCTCCAGCGCGTGCGCCCCGAGGTAATCGTTGACCAGCGTGTGCATCCGCTGCGCTTCCCCGAGCGCCTGCCGCACCGCCTCGGCCCGCTTTTCCTCGGTCGCGACTTTCCCATCGCGCACCAACTCCAACAGCCCGCGCACCACCCCGAGCGGCGCGCGCAGATCGTGCGCCGCCACTGCCATAAATTCATTCTTTTCCGCGTTCAGCCGCGCCAGTTCTCCGTTGGTCTTTTCGAGCTCCGCATTGAGCGCCCGCCCGTATTCTCGCTGCACAAAGATCGTGCGCTCCCCACGCTCGCGCCACGCTGCGAGCACGAGCGTCGCCACCGCCGCGAAGCTGAGGTTCGTCACGATCGACCAATACTCCCGCGCAAGGCTGGGCGGCATGGCGACTGTCAGCAGCCCCAACACACCCGCCGCGCTGCCCAGCGAAAGCACGGCCTGCCAGCGCAGCCGCAGCGGCAACGTGAAGGTCGAAAGCACGAGCACTTCGATGAAATCCAACGTGATCGCACTCACGACCGGCTTCGCTCCGGGCGGTGCGTGCATCACCCAGAGCCAATTCATCACAAACAGCCCCCAGATCACCACCACGGTCACCCCGGCATACACCCACTCCGCGCGCCGGCTGTGCCCGGGCAACATCGTCGAGGCTAGCGCCAGCAACCATCCGGGGGCCGCGACGAAAAAGCGGTAGTGCAAGTCGTCCGCCAGTTGCCACCGGAGGCCGGGAGGAAACGCCAGAGCCTGCCGCAAGCCGACGACCGCCACAAACATGATCGCAAGAGCGAGCATGATGCGCACCCGCATCAGTCCGTCGCGCTGCCGCTCCTCGTGAAACTGTTGCTCCATCCCCTGATCCGCGAAACGCAGCCACCGTGCTTGCTTGAGGAGATCGTCGAGTGGGGTCACGCGCCGCCCAACACAGCAAAATCCCCCGCCCCCGGAAAGCCCCGATTCCACCGCCCCACCCACCTTTCCGCTCTCTCAACTCTCAGCCCTCAACCCTCAACTTCACCCCTGGGACATTTGTCCCCCCCCACATGGGTTTTTGCCGCGCCCGGGCCCCGCGCGCTGACTCCGCGCGCCACCGCTCCGCTCCTCCCGCGCCCACGCCCATGTCACGTCCCACTCGCCTGCTCTCCCGCGTCTCGCTTCTCCTCGCCGCCGTCGCGTGCTTCGTCGCCCCGCGCGCCCCCGCCCAGATCACGATCACGTTCACCAACGGTCAGACGAACTCCACCGACTACAACACCACCGCCCCCAACTCCCCCACCCTCACGATCGACACCGGCACCGCCACCCTCTCCGGCATCCTCTCCGGCACCGGCTCCATCGAAAAAACCGGCCTCGGCACCCTCATCCTTTCCGGCGCCAACACCTACACCGGCGCCACCTCCGTCACCGGCGGCAACCTCGTCCTCGGCGCCAGCAACGTCATCCCCGACACCTCCACCGTTTCCCTCATCGGCACCGCCACCACCCTCGACCTTGCCGGCTTCTCCGACACCATCGGCGCCCTCTTCGGCAACGGCAACGTCACCCTCGGCTCCGGCACCCTCACCGTCGGCGTCGCCGACACCTCCACCACGTTCTCCGGCCCCATCTCCGGCACGGGCTCGCTCGTGAAAGTTGGCACCGGCACCCTTACGCTCGGCAGCTACAGCTCCTACACGGGCGGCACCACCGTCTCCGCCGGCACCCTCCGCTTCACCGGCTTCACCGCCTCTGCCGTGGCCGGCGACATCGCCAACCACGGCACCGTGGACTTCGCCGGCCCCAGCCTGACCTACACCGGAGCCATCTCCGGCTCAGGCGCCCTCGTCCTCTCCGGCGGCAGCACCCTCACTATCACGGGCACCCACACCTACACCGGCCCCACCTCGATCACCGGCACCGCCAGTAAAATCACCCTCGGCGCCTCCGACCGCCTGCCCGCCACGACGGCTCTCACCGTGGGAGTGGGCGCGCATTTCAACCTCGCCAATTTCAACCAGTCGCTTGGCTCACTCGCCGGCAGCCCCGGCGCCTTCGTTAACCTCGGCACCGGCACCCTCACGGTCGGCGCCGCCAACACCTCGACCACGTTCAGCGGCTTTATCCGGGACGGCGGCTCCCTCGTGAAAACCGGCACCGGCACCCTCACCCTCGACGGCAACAACAGCTACACCGGCGGCACCCTCGTCACCGGCGGCCTGATCAACATTACCGGTGCCAGCCTCGGCACCGGCAGCCACAACGTCACCCTCAATGGCGGCGGCCTGCAATGGGCCGCCGGCAGCGGCCACGATATTTCCGCGCAGCTCGCGCCCCTCGGCGCCGCCGGCGCCACCTTCGACACCAACGGCAACGACGTCACCTTCTTCGATTCTCCCCTCACCGGCTCGGGCAGCCTCATCAAGACCGGCACCGGCACGCTCACCCTCGCCGCCGGGGCCACCTACACCGGCAACACCACCATTTCCGCTGGCACCCTCGGGCTCGGCGGCGGCACCTCCCTCTCCGGTGACATCACCGGCCCCGGCGCCCTCGTCAAAACCGGCGCCGGCACCGCCACCCTCACCGGCACCACCCTCACACCCGCCGGCGGCATCACCGTCGCCGAAGGCACGCTCGTCATCGGCAACGGGTTTCACTTCTCCGTGCCCGTGGTCAACAACGCCTCCCTCGTCTTCGACAGCACCGGCAGCGGCTTCTTCAACTCGGTGATCTCCGGCACCGGCTCCGTCACCAAGACCGGCTCCGGCTCCTTCTCCCTCAACACCGTCAACACCTACTCCGGCGGCACCACCGTCGCTGCCGGCACACTCGAAGCCTTCGGTAGTTTCTCCCAGCTCGGCACAGGCGACATCGCCGTCACCACCGGCGGCCAGCTCAACGGCGGCACTTCCCTCAACCGCGCGCTCGCCGTGGATGGCGCCGGCTCCCGCTTCACCACCTCCAGTCTCCTGGTTGGCGAAGCGAGCCCCGGCACCGTGGCGGTGACCAACCAAGGCAGCGTCAACATCGGCACCGTCATCGTGGGCTACGGCAACACCGGCTCCCTGTCCGTCACCGGCGGCGGCAACGTCACCATCATCGGGGGGGCCGTGGGCTTTGCGTTCTCCGGCCCCAGCGGCTACGTCCCTGGCACCGGCACCCTCACCCTCGCCGACGGCGGACGTTTTAGCAGCGGTAGCGATCTCATCATCGGACGAGCGAGCACCGGCACTGTCTCCGTCACCGGCCTGAGTTCCACCCTCACCGTCGCCAACCTCCTCGATCTGGCCATCACCGCCGGCACCGCCACACTCACCATCGGCGCGGGCGGCACCGTCTCCGCCGGCTCACTCAACCTCGGTCACTTCTCGGACGACTCCGCCACCCTGAACCTCGCCACGGGCGGCACGCTGCGCGTCGGCGGCACTGTGACCGGCAGCCTCTCCCCATCCTCCGTCTTCAACTTCGCCGGTGGCACCTGGCAAGTCACCGGCTCCGCGCTCTCCACCGCCCTCCCGCTCACCCTCACCAATACTTCTACCCTCGACACCAACGGCCTCAACGCCGCCCTCACCGGCGTCCTCTCCGGCTCCGGCGCGCTGACCAAAACCGGCCCCGGCACGCTCACCCTCGCCGCCGCCAACACCTACGCCGGCGGCACCGCCATCACCGGCGGCCTGGTCAATTTTTCCAGCTCCGCCAACTTCGGCACCGGCTCCGTGACCATCGATGGCGGCGGCCTCCAGTGGGCCACCGGCACCAGCACCGACTTCTCCCCGCGCCTCGCCCCACTCGGCGCCGGCGGCGCCACCTTCGCCACCAACGGCAACGCCGTCACCTTCGCCACCGCCCTCTCCGGCCCCGGCGGCCTCACCAAGTCCGGCCTCGGCACCCTTACCCTTACCGCCGCCAACACCTACACCGGCCCCACCACGGTCTCCACCGGCACCCTCGCCCTCGGCGCAAACCAAACGCTCCCCGCCAGCACCCCACTCACGATTGCCACCGGCGCCACGCTCTCCCTCGGCAACGTCACCCAGACCATCGCTTCCTTCACCGGCACCGGCGGCGTCTTCCTCGACTCCGGCCAGCTCACCACCAGCGCCGGCAACGCCTCTTCCACCTTTGCCGGCACGATCTCTGGCACCGGCGGGCTCATCAAGACAGGCACCGGCACCCTCACACTCTCCGGCGCCACCACCCATACCGGTGGCACCACCCTGTCCGCCGGCACCCTCGTTCTCGCCAACGGCGGCTCCCTCGCCGGCAACCTCACGAATAACGCCGCGCTCACCTTTGATCGCAGCGACACTTTCACCTTCGCGGGCGCCATCTCCGGCACCGGCTCCGTCACCAAGCTCGGCAACGGCACCGTCACGCTCTCCGGCACCAACACCTACTCCGGACCAACCACTGTCTCCACCGGCACCCTCGTGCTCGGCACCGCCGATGCCCTCTCGCCCACCACCGCTCTCACCCTCGCCAGCGGCTCCGTCCTCAGTCTCGCCCATTTCTCCCCCACCCTCGGCTCCCTCGCCGGCACCGGCTCCGTCACTCTCGGCTCCGGCACGCTCACCACGGGCCACGACAACTCCGCGACCACCTTCGGAGGCGTGGTTTCCGGCACCGGCGGCCTCACCAAAGTCGGCAACGGCACCCTCACGCTCTCCGGCGCCAACACCTACAGCGGTGCCACCACCGTCTCCGCCGGCACGCTCGCGCTCGGGGCCAGTCACGCCCTGCCCAATGCTTCTGCCGTCACGGTCCATTCCGGCGCCACGTTCAACGTCGCCGGCTTCATCGACACCCTCGGCTCCCTCATCGGACTCGGGGCCGTCACGCTCGGCTCCGGCGATCTCTCCACCGGCGCCGATGATACCTCGACCACCTACGCCGGCATCCTCTCGGGCACCGGCTCGCTGACCAAGGTCGGCACCGGCACCTTCACCCTTTCCGGCGCCAACACCTACTCCGGCTCCACCACCGTCTCCGCCGGCACGCTCGCCATTTCCTCCGTCGGCCACCTCGGCACCGGCTCCGTCGCCGTCACCACCGGCGGCCGCCTCGACGGCGGCTCCGCCAACCTCGCCTTCAACCGCACCGTCACCGTCGACGGCCCCGGTTCCACGCTCGCCACCACCGGCTACCTCGAATTCGGCAGCCCCGGCACCAGCAGCCTCACCCTCACCGGCGGAGCGGCCGCAAGCGCCACCGCTTCCGTCGGCTTCGGCGTCAACTTCGGCACCGGCACCGGCAGCGTCACCGGCCCAGGCTCCACGCTCACGACCAACAACCTCTTCATCGGCGCCCTCGGCGGCACCGGCACCTTCTCGGTCGGAGCCGGCGGCACCGCCACCGCGACCACGGTGCTCTTCGGCGTCGGCGGCGGCGCCGGCACACTCAACGTCAACTCCGGCGGCACCCTTCGCGTCGGTGGCACCAACGGTATCCTCAACTCCGACGGCACCGCGACCGTCAACCTTGCCGGCGGCACGCTCCAAGTGACCGGCTCCGCTCTCACCACGTCCGTTCCGACCACGCTCTCGAACTCCTCCACGATCCACACCAACGGCCTCGCCGCCACGTTCTCCGGCCCGCTCTCAGGCACCGGCTCGCTCACCAAATCGGGCGCGGGCACCCTCACCCTCTCCGCCGCCAACACCTACACCGGCGCGACCACCATCGCCGCCGGCACCTTGCACCTCACCGGCTCCGCCGCCGCCTCCGCCTTCACCGTCAACTCCGGCGCCACCCTCTCCGGCACCGGCACCCTCGGCGCCCTCACGGTGGCCGGCACCGTTTCCCCCGGCGCCTCCCCCGGCACGCTCTTCGCGGGCAACACCACTTTCGCCCCCGGCGGTTCCTACCCGTGGGAAATCAACAATGCCACCGGCGTATCCGGCATCAATTACGACCTCCTCTCCATCACCGGTTCGCTCTCGATCACCGCCACCAGCGGCAATCCTTTCGCCATCCGCCTCACCTCCCTCCTCGCCAACAATTCCGCGGGCCAGGTGATTAATTTCAATGCCGCCCTCAACTCCTCCTACACCTTCGCCACCACCACGGGAGGCATCGTGGGCTTCAGTTCCTCGGCCTTCTCCCTCGACACCTCCGGCTTCACCAATCCCCTCAACGGCGGCTCCTGGTCCGTCACGCAATCCGGCAACAACCTGAATCTCGCCTTCACTGCCTCCGCCATCCCCGAGCCCTCCACCTACGCCGCCCTCCTCGGCCTCACCGCCCTCGCCCTCGCCACCTGGCGGCGTTCACGCGCCCGGTCCCACCCTTCGCGCTCCACTCCCTCCTGACGCCCGCCCCCTCCCGCAGCTCTCAAATGGGATCGGCCAACCCAGTATTTCACCGGACGGCCCCATCACTCGCCATTCGACATTAGACATTGGTCCTTGGTCATTGCTCCTTAGCCCATCGCCCTTCGCCTCTCTCCCCCCCTCACACCTCATCCGACCGCACCACGAGCGCCCGCGCTTCCTCCGCTCGCTTCCGATTTTTCTCCACCCCCAGCGCGTCGAGCCCCAGCCGGTTCGCCACCGCGAGCACCGTGCCGACGCCGCAAAACGGATCGAAGATCGTCTTCACCTCCGTCTGCGCCCCCACCACCTCCCGCGCAAACCGCCCCGCGTGTCCCGCCGCGCGCACGCCCATCGCGCGCACCCACTTTTGCTCGCCGGCATCTGCGATCACATCGGGGATGCCCAGCACATCCGGACACTTCATGGCCCGTGACACCGCGATGAAGTGCGTAAATCCCGGCCGCCCCGCCGTGAGCATCCCCGCCGGCCGCCGCAGCACGATCTTGTGGAAGAGCACCCGCGCCCCGACCTCCTCCGCCGCCCGCATCACCATCGCGCCTTTGTCGATCCACTCGCCGTCCCGCTTGATATCGCTCTGAAAAAACAACGCCGCGCTGTCCTCCGGCACCGCGCGCACGACGAGTTGAACGGCCCCGTGAAACCACGCGCGCCACACGTCGAGCGCCACGCCTACTTCCGAGACATCCGGCAACGACGTCACCGCACACGCCCCCACGATCACTCCACGCTCCTGCATCCACGGAATCGCATCCGCGCATACCACCTCCCGGGTCGGTTCACTCGTCATCTCCCCACCCCGCCCCAATCCCCTCCCGGAGTCAAAGCTCCCCCGGAACGATTCCCGGGCCATTCTCGCTTGGCACCAGGCCAAAAAAAGTGCCGCGCTTTTCAGCGCGGCACTTTCCCGTGTGTCCTCAGTGAGGTCTCACGACGCGTGACACTCACGCCGCGAGTTTCTCTACCGTCGGGATCGATCCCGCCGCAGCCGGCGCACCCGCCCTCCGCCGCGCGACGTTTACTCCGCGGGGCTTCTCCGCGCGACCTGCCCCGCGCGACCCGGCCTCGTCACTCAACGGTCACCGCACCGCGCTTGCCATGCGCACGGTAATTACTGGAATTCCGCCCATGAAGGAAGAAATCGAGAAACTGATGTGGAAGGCACTCTGCGACGAAAAATCCCTCACGCCGAAAGAACGCCACGATGTCTATCTCGAGATGGTGTCGACCGTGCTGAATTTCTCCACCCTCGCCGAGCTGCGGAAGCTGCGCACCGCCATGCGCAAAGATCCCACCGGCGCCATCGCCGGAGTCACCTGCACCTGTGGCTGTAACTACGGCGCCGTGATGTTGGACATGGTGGAGGGCAAAATCACCCTCCGCGAACTCGGCACCACGAAGATCCGCCAGATCCGCTCCTAGCCCCGCCGGCGGCCGTTGTAAGCCGTCGCTCAGCCGCGTGGCGAGCTTACCGCAGCCTGATCGTCGCGCGTTTCTCTTTCGTTCGGCGTTCTTCTCCTCCCTCGCGCGCTCCTCAATCAGCCAACGTGCGCCCACAATAGCGTCATCACGATGGGCGCGTGCTCCAAGTGCACGGATTGTTCGTGCAAGGTACGGCCACTCCGCGGCGACAGAAGCGGAAACTCTTCGCCCTCTTCCACCGCCGTCACGTCCGCATTTACCTGAAACACGCCGGCATCTAATTCGGTCGCGCCTGCTTCTACCTCCTTCACGCCTCCAACTACCCAGATCACGCCGCCTGCGCCGTTGGCCCAAAGGCGGATTCATGCATTTGGAGGCGGAGAAGCGAAGCGAAATGGCGAGCAGATTTCAGTCGAGGAAGCCCGACGCATGCCCGGAGGGCCTGTGGAGCGGCTGACGCAGACTGAAAGGTGCTGCCAGATCTCCTCGATCCGACCTGATCATCTGCATGAGTTCGGCTACGGCTTGCCGCCCGCACCCTCCGGTTCGGCGAGCGGCGGCGCTGGTTTCATCACCTGGGTGGCCGCCGCGAGCAATGACCAGGCCCGGGGGCGCGGTTCGGCCAGCAGACCCACTTGGACTTTAAACGGGGTTTTGGCGGGCCAGTTCACTGGCGTGATCACGGCCGCGAGCTCGACCTCCTCGGAGCCCTTTTGCACGATCTTCTCGCGCACTCGGAAAAACTCCGTCGCCGTCTTCACGTTAAACGCGAGCGTCAGCGTCGCCTCCTTGTAGCGAATGACGATGTAGCGCACGCGCACCGTCACTTTACGCTTTCCCGTCGCATCGGGCTTCTCCTCGGTCACGCCCAAAATCTCCACCGTATCGTCGACATACCCCCGCCACGCGCCCTCCGCCTGACGTCCGACGGCCGGCGGCGTCTTTCCTTCGTTCGAGAGTGACGGCGACGCTCCGCGCGACGGCCGGGAGGACTTCAGGTCCTGCCCCGAGGCGACGAGCAACCCACCCGCGACCGCGGCCAACCAGAGCCCGAGAATAAGCTGCAGGGGTTTCATCAAAATCGCGTTCGCAATCCCACCCCAACCTGCCGCAGCCCCCGCCGAAATCAAACCTCCCCGCACCACCCCGTCACTCACTGCTTCACGAAACCTCACTTCGGCCGCGCTCCTGCACGTTCCCTTCGCTTTCGCCTAGTTCTCTTCCGGCTCGTCCCGCCCGCCGACGTCGGTCTTCGCTCGCACCCACCGCGTCGCACTCACCGCGAGCGCTTCCAGCAACGCCCCGCGCTGCTCTTCCGTCGTCTCCAGGTGCACCGGCGCCCGCGCCAACCGCAGCGCCTCACCCGCCTCGCTCTTGACCCGCACGAGCAGTCCCCACCCCGCCGGGATCTCCGCCTCGGCGAAAATGTTTTCCTCCACCACAAGATAGAGGAAGTCCGCGCACCGGTAGCGGAACATCTTCGAAAATTTCTTCCCGCCTCGCACGCGCCGCTGGAGGGTGTCGATCTCCTCGATTACCCCGCGATAAGTCGCGTGCTCAAGTCCCGAGAAATCCCACGTATCGAACTCCGGCCACAGCGCCTCGCCCCGGCGCAGATCCGGCCGATGCACCGCCAGCATTTCCTCCAACGACCGCCGGCGCTCGATCAGTTCCGCCAGGCGTGCCCGCGTCGCCACCTCGCCGTGCGCATCTTTCAACAAGTCCGCCCGCGCCTGCTTACATTCAAACACCGCGGTCCGCCGCCCGGGCCCGCGCGAACACGCCGCCACATCCGCCCGATAGCCACTCCGCGGCACGCGCACTTCCTCGGCCGCGATCACGAGACCGTTCGCCCGCGCCCACGCGAGCGCGAGCGCCTTCAGCTGCCGATGATTCTCCGTTTCGCCGCTCGCCATGGGTTTCGTTGGCTCGGGGTTTATCTCGCCCGCCGGCCACGTCGAGCCCGACCACCCCGGGCTTGTGCGCCAGCGCGGCGGGCGATTTCGTCAGCCCCGTGAATCGACTGCGCCACCTCGGAACCCGGCTGGAACAATGGGGGCTGCTGCGTGCGCGCACCGTCCGCTGTCCGACGCTCCTCGGCACCGTCCTCCTGCTCGCGCTCTGCGCCGCGGTCGTCCTGGGCACCATTCGCTCGCTCCACCCGTTTCTGGCGGTGACCAGCCGCGAAGCCACCGATATGCTGGTCGTCGAGGGCTGGGCGGCCGACTCCACTTTGCGGGCGGCCCTGGCGGAATTTCACCGCGGCGGCTACCGCACGCTGATCTGCACCGGCGGCCCGGTTGAAAAAGGCGAGCCGCTGTCGGACTACGGCAACTTCGCCGAGATCGGCCGGGCGACCTTGGCGCGCCTTGGTGCGCCAACGGATAGCTTGCACGCCGCACCTGCTCCCCGTGTGCAGCGCGACCGCACCTATATCTCCGCCGTGGCCTTGCGCGCTTGGCTGCAACGCCGCGGCCCCACCCCCGCGGCCCTCAATGTCCTCACCACCGATGCGCACGCCCGCCGGACCCGGCTGCTGTTTGAGGCCGCCTTCGGCCCCGCCACCAAGATCGGCATCATCGCGATCCCGCACGAACACTTCGACGGCTCCCGCTGGTGGCGCTCCAGCACCGGCTTCCGCACGACGATCGACGAATCGATCGCCTACCTCTACGCCCGTTTCTTGTTCTCGGTGGCCGATGACATGAAGGCTCCGTGAGATGTCGCGGACCTCACCCGTCTCTCGGCCCGCACCCTCGCCCGGCCGCTCAGCCACACAGCCAAAAATCCCGTCCCTCGACATACCCGCGCTCCTCGAGCCGCGCCCGGTTATACTCCCGCGCCCCGCGCGTCGTCACATAGCTGAGCACCACAGTTGATCCCGGCTCGGGCAGCGCCTCCGGCGCGATCACCGGCGCCCCCGTCCCGCCGATGCCCCGTCCCGTTTTTTTCGCATCAACATCCACATAGCCTGCAATCCGCACGCCCCACGTCTCCAGGTGCGCCGCCCGTTTGCGCGTGTGTCGTCCCGCCCCCCAGACCCACACCTCGCGCCCGGCCGCACTGCGCGCCAATTCCCGCGCCAGCCACTCCGCCTTGATCCGAAAAAATGCCTCCGGTGCGTAGCGCCCATCCGTCCGCGAAATCCGCGTCGGCGGATCATTCCACGTCAGCACTACCTCCGGGACCTTCGCGATTCGCACCCCCGCGTCCAACCACCGCAGCCACAACTCGTAATCCTCCGGAAAATCTCCGGCCCGAAACACTCCGTGTCGCTCCGCCAGCTCGCGCCGCCACAGCACACTCGGATTCGCCACCGGTTGTTCTGTAAACCGCGCCCGGGCGATCTCCTCCGACGTCGTCAGTCCATTCAGCCAGTCCACGTGCAGCGCATAGCCCGCCCGCGCCGTGCGATCCCCGCCAAATTCCACCCGTCCACTCACCACGCCGAGTGTCGCGTCGCGCTCCAGTAGCCCCACCTGGGCCGCCAAGCGTCCCGGCGCCGCCACATCGTCGGCATCCATCCGCGCAACAAACTCCCCTCGCGCCACCGCGATCCCGGCATTCGCCGCCGCGACCACCCCACCGTGCTCGCGCTCGACCAGCACCAGCCGTTTTTCCTCCCGCGCCGCCGCCCGCAGCATCTCCCGCGTCCCATCCGTCGACCCGTCTTCCACCACCACGAGTTCCCAATCGGCCCACGTCTGCGCGCGAATACTCGCGACCGCCCGCTCCACCGTCGCGACCGCATTGAACACTGGTAAAATCACCGAAACCCGAGGCATCCCGAGAACCAAACCGTTTTCGCCCCGGATTACACGGATGAACCCGGATCACCTCGCCCCCCGCCTAGCCCCTCGCCCGTAGCCGCGACCCTTGGGGCGCGGCCCAAACGCCCCACTGCCTCCGCGCCGCCCCCCGTAGCCGCGTCTCTTCAGACGCGGCCCGAACGCCAAACAGCCCCGGCATTCACGCCAGGGCTGTTTGCTTGATTCGTAGCAACGACGACCGGATCACCCGGCCGCCGCTCTGTCCTCAATGCGGACGATGCGCGTCCTTGTTCACGGCCCGCGTCGCCTTCGCCATCGAGCCCGTCACGAGAAACTTTTCCAGTTTCTGCGCGCTGCCCGCCGGATCTTCCAGGGAGCCCGTCACCAAGAACTTCGGCAGCTCGTCCGTCACCGCCGCCGCGGCCGACGGCGTGGCCGCCATCGAGCCGGTGACGAGAAACTTTTCCAGCTTCTGCGACGAACCCGCCGGCTCCTCCAGCGAGCCCGTCACGAGGAATTTCTCCAGCTTCTGTGCGCCACCGGCCGGCTCTTCGAGCGAGCCCGTGACCATGATCTTTTCCAATTTTTCCGCCGGATCGGCGGCAAACGCGACCGACCCGAGGGTCAGCGCGGCAAGGCCTGCGAGTTTCATTTTCATAGGTTGTATCGGTTGGGTTTACTGGCTGGTCGATCTGATCTCTCGGTTCTCAATGGAAAGTGATGTATTGGATGCCCCGCTTGTTCGCATAATGGTCGAGCGCGACCAACTCCGTGGCGTTCTGCGGTTCGAGCACAAACCAGCCGCGCTCGGTTAGAAAAAGACCCACCGCGTGCCGCTCGCGCGTGCGTCCCACGCCGGAAAACTCCTTCGCTTGAAAGACCACCACCTGCGCGGCCGCCGGCCCCGCGGTGTGGCCTACGATCCCCGCGAGCCCGGCCATCTGCCGGAGGAAGATGCAAAAATCATCACAGTCCGCGCCTTCCTCCCCGCCACCTTGGGCGACATCCTTCAGCGTCTCCACCGCCCCGCGGTAGAACGGCACAAATTTTTTCTCCAACCACTCGTGCTTGATCACGGTGTAGCGCGCATCGAGCAGCGGCCCGAGAAACGCTCCCTTCGGCAACAGCTTCTGCGCCGAGGTCAACAGCTCCTCCGCCGAGATCGTGGAGGCTTTTTCGAGCGGCGGCGGAAACGCCAGCTGCGGCCCTTTCGTGGCTTCTTTGGCCGAGACAGTCGTCACCGCGACAAAACTCGCGGCCAGACAAACGACGTGAAACACACGACGAATCGACACGCCTGCACGATGAAATCCGTCACCCGTCTGTCAATTGGCCTCCCGTGAAATGGGTAATACTGCCGGGGCTACACCCACCAAACCGGTTTCTACTTTCTCCCCGGCTTCGATGCGACCGGCTGCCCCCTTCATCGCCCTCGCACGGGTATTTGCCTCGTTCTGCTCCCGCGGCGCTCCGCTGAATCCGATTTAATAATTCGTTGCCGCACCGCCCCGATTATTAAATCTCCCCACGTGCCCCGCCCCGCGAAAAAAGTCTCCCAAACTCAACTCGCCCGCGAACTCGGCATCTCGCAGGCCCTCGTCTCGCTCGTGCTCAACGGTCGCAAGGCCGGCATCAACGCCGAGACCTACGACCGCATCTGGGCCCACGCCACCAAGCGCGGCTACCACCCCAAGGGCATGCACCTCGCCTCCTCCCCGGCGGCGCAGGCTCACCAGGTGGGCATCATTCTGCGGGCGCCCCTCCGCCTCAACACGCCCACCATGTATTTCGGTCACGTGCAGCACGGCCTGCACGTCGCCCTCGAAGCCCGCGAATTTTCCGCCGTTTTCCTCGGCGCCGAGGACCAACTCGACGGCGAAAAACTCCACCGCCTCTTCCCCGCCGGCCACCCGTTCCAGGGCATCGTTCTCGTCGGCGAGGTGCAGCGTCCCTTCCTCGACAAGCTCCGCCGCTTCGATCTGCGCGTCGTCGCCGTCTCCGCCCGCTACCCCGGGCTCTGCCATTCCATCCTCGGCAACGAACCCCAGGCTCTCGAATCCCTCGTCCAGCATCTCCACGGCCTCGGCCACCGCCGTTTCGGCTGGCTCGGCGGCAACGTCGGCCTCGGTCGCCACGAGGCCCGGCTCACCGCCTTGGAATCCGCCCTCGCCACCTTCGACCTCAAACTCGATCCGCGCTACACCGTGAAACTCAAGGAGGGCGACCGCGCCGAGGGCGCCGAGGCTGTCCTCGCCGTCTTGCCGCACGCCCGCCGCAAGGATTTCCCCACCGCCTGGATTTGTTACAACACCCTCATGGCCGCCGGCGCCGTCCGTGCGTTTACCCGCGCCGGCCTTGCGGTCCCCGCTGATGTCAGCCTCGCCAGCGCCGACTTCTCGCCCGTCGCCACCGACGGCACGCCTCGCATCACCGCCGCAGGCTCCAACCCCGAAAAACTCGGCGAGGCCGCCGCCCGTCTCGTCCTCGACGCCCCCGCCACTGACCTCGGCAGCTTCACCGACCTGATGCTCCCCGCCCAGCTCTTCGTCGGCGATACCACCGGTCCGGCACCGAAGTAGCCACGGTCACCGCCCGCCGACTCCGCCTGTGGGGCAGGCTTTATGCCTGCCATCCGACCGCCCGTTCCTCCGCCTCAGCCCCGCCAGCGCCCGAGCCGCGCACTTTCCCCTTGGCATTTCATAATTATTAACGCCTGCTCGCTTCCCTCCACCCGCGCCTCGCGCTCTGCCCCCGCCCCATGACTCAATACGATTACGCCGTCCTCGTCTTCTACTTCGTCTACATGTTGGCAATCAGCTGGGTGTTTCGCCGCTTCGTTACCAATGTCTCCGACTACTTCCGCGGCGGCGGCAAGGCCCTTTGGTGGATGGTCGGTGGCTCCGCCTTCATGGTGCAGTTCAGCGCCTGGACTTTCACCGGGGCTGCCTCGAAGGCCTACACCGACGGCTGGCCGATCGCCGTCATCTACCTCGGCAACGCCTTCGGCTTTTTTCTCAACGCAATCTACTTCGCCCCGCGCTTCCGCCAACTCCGCGTCGTCACCGGTGTCGAGGCCATCCGCCATCGCTTCGGCCGCGTGAGCGAGCAGTTCTTCACCTGGACCCAGCTTCCCTTCGGTCTTCTGCAAGCCGGAATCTGGCTCAACTCCCTCGCCGTCTTTTTCTCCGCCATCTTCGGTCTCGACCTCACGCTCACCATCGCCGCCACCGGGGTCGTTGTCCTCGTGATGGCGCTCATCGGTGGCAGTTGGGCCGTCCTCGCGAGCGACTTCATCCAAGTCCTCATTCTCATGCCCGTCTGCCTCGCGGTCACGATTCTCGCCATCCTCAAGATCGGCGGCGTCTCCTCGTTCTTCGCTCACGCTCCCGCCGGCCATCTCGACCTCAGCTCCGTCTTTTCGACCAATTTTCTCGGCCTCTGGTGCGTCGCGATGCTGCTCAAACAAATCCACACCACCAACAATCTCGGCGACGCCAACCGCTACCTCTGCGTCAAAGACAGCCAACACGCCCGCTGGGCCGGCTTCCTCGGCGCCGCCCTCTTTCTGCTCGGCATCGTCATCT
Source organism: Opitutia bacterium (assembly GCA_947453695.1). Classification (GTDB taxonomy): domain Bacteria; phylum Verrucomicrobiota; class Verrucomicrobiia; order Opitutales; family Opitutaceae; genus GAS368. The sequence continues at coordinate 82,721 of CANGHW010000001.1, read as the reverse complement.
GGTTCGTCCCGCCCATCGCCGCCGCGATCCGCTTCCCCGATCTCGCCGCGCTCTTCCCTCAGCTGAAGAACCCCTCCGAAGCCGCCTTCATCGCCATTGCCCGCGATGTCATGCCCGTCGGCATGATGGGCCTCCTCGTCAGCGGCATCTTCGCCGCCACGATGTCGTCGATGGATTCCGGCCTGAACAAAAACACCGGTTTCTTCATCAAGAATTTCTACCAGCCCATCCTCCGCCCGACCGCGCCCGAGAAGCATCTCCTGTTCGTCAGCAAACTCACCACGATCATCTTCGGCATCTTGATCATCTTGGTCGCCCTCAAGATGAGCCAGCTGAAGGACCTCTCCCTCTTTCAGCTCACGCAACGTCTGAGCATTCTCATCGGCATTCCCATCGTCGTCCCGCTCTTCCTCGGTCTGATCGTGAAAAACACGCCGCCGTGGTCCGCGTGGAGCACCGTCGTCGTCGGCTTCCTCAGCTCGCTCTTCATCACCGAGCAGCTCACACCCGAGTGGGCCGCGAGCACCTTCCATCTCACCAAACCACTCGATGCCTCCGGCCGCGAATACTGGCGCCAGTCCATCGAGCTCTTCGGCAACGTCGCCATCTGCACCTCGTGGTTCGTCGGCACCAAACTCTTCTGGTCCCGCACCTCGGCCGCCGAGAAAACCGCCGTGCTCGATTTCTTCGTGCGCCTCGGGACGCCGGTCGATCACGCCAAGGAAGAAGGCGCCGCCAGTGCCAACGACGCGCGCCAAGAGTCCGTCGTCGGCTGGCTCTGCATGGCCTACGGCATTTTCGTCATGCTGCTCGCGGTGATCCCCAACGCCGCCCTCGGTCGCCTCGCGTTCCTCGGCTGCGGCGGTATCGTTTGCGCCGTCGGCCTCTTGCTCCTGCGCGCTTCCAAGAAGATCGACGCCGCTCCCTCCGCATGAACCACCGCGGCAAACTCCTCCGCCTCCCCGCCAACCGCGTCTGGCGCACCTACCCCGGCGGTCGCACGCTCGACGAACTCGCCGGCGCCGCCGCGCCCGCCGACACGCATCGAGCCGAAGACTGGATCGCCTCCACCACGATCGCGAAAAATCCCCCCGAGGCGCACTCCCCGCCCCGCGCCGGCGTCTCGCAGGTTCTGGTCGGCCACGACGCCACCCCGCACGACTTCGCCACGCTCCTCGCGAGCGATCCCGCTTACTTCCTCGGCGCAGCCCACGTCGCCAAATACGGCGCGCAACCCCAGGTCCTCGTCAAATTTCTGGATAGCGGCACCCGCCTGCACTTTCAGGTCCACCCCACGCGCGAATTCGCCCAACGCCTCCTCGGCGCCCCCAGTGGCAAGACCGAAGCTTACCACGTCCTCTCCGTCCGCGATTCCGCCCCGCCCGCCCCTGGTCTCTCGCCGGCCGCCCCGCCGGTCGCCGAGCCCACCGGCTACATCTACGTCGGCTTCCAACGCCCGCCCTCCCCCGCCCAGCTCCGCGACTACATCGCCACGCAGGACCTCGCGGCGATCGAGGCCTGCTTCGACAAAATCCCGGTCTCGCCCGGTGACACCTTCATCATCCCGGGCGGCACGCCCCACGCCCTCGGCGCCGGCGTCTTCATGGTCGAGATCCAGGAACCCTCCGACCTCGTCGTCCGTTTCGAATTCGAACGCGCTGGCTACGTTCTCCCCGAGTCCTCCCGCTTCATGGACCGCGGCCTCGATTTCGCCCTCACGGTGTTCAACTTCGACCCGCTCACCGCTGCCGACCTCAACGTCCGCGTCCGCTGCTCGCCGCGCCGCATCCGCGCCCTCGGCCCGAGCAGCCATCAAGACGAACTCATCGGCCGCAATCAAACCGACTGCTTCCGCGTGCTCAAATCGTCCCTCGATGTCCCGGTGCTTAAGGATGAAAACGCCGCCGTCATCGCCATCGTCACCCGCGGCTCCGTGACTGCGGAGGTGGGCGGCGAGACCCATGTCTTCCGCACCTTCGACAAGTTTTTCCTCCCCGCCGGCCTCGGCCCCGTGCGCTTCACCCCCGCTCCCGGCGGCTGTGATCTCCTCGAGTGCCTCCCGCCCGCACCCTGACCCGTTTTCTCATTTCCCGCTCTCCATCTTTCCACCTTTCCGATGCCCCGCCCGTCCGCCCTCCTCGCCGTCCTCGCGCCCACTGAAATGCGCGAATTTTTTCCGGGGCCCAGCCTCGACCAGCTGCGCGCGCTCGCTCCGGAATTTCGCCTCATCGATCCGACCGGCCTGAGCACCGACGATCTCGCCCGCGAACTCGCCGCCTTCAACCCCGAGGTCCTTGTCGCCTGCTGGAAGACTCCGCCGCTCCCCGCCACCCTCCCGCCCCGCCTGCGCTACGTCTGCTACATCGCCGGCTCCCTCAAGCGCCTGCTCACCCGCGAACACTTCCAGGGCGAACTGCTCGTCACCAACTGGGGCGGCTCCATTTCCCGCACTGTCGCCGAGGCCGCGCTCTACCACATCCTCGCCTGCCTGCGCCAAGCCTCCCACTGGGCCGTCGCCATGCACCAGCCCGGCGTCGCCGCGTGGAAAGCCTACCCCACCAACGCCCGCTCGCTCTTCTGCCGCCGCGTCGGCATCCACGGCTTCGGCCCGGTCGCTCGCGAACTCGTCGCCTTGCTGCGTCCGTGGAATTGCCCCGTCACCGTCTTCGCCCCGGACGTCACCGCTGACCTCGCGCGCGCCCACCACGTGGAACGCGCCCCATCACTCGACGCCCTCTTTGCCGAAAACGAAATCGTCGTCGAACTTGCCCCGCTCATTCCTGCCACCACCGGCATCGTCACGGAAAAACTGCTTCGCCTGATCCGTCCCGGCGGCGTCTTCGTCAACGTCGGCCGCGGTGCCGTCGTCGACGAGGCCGCTCTGCTCCGCGTGGCCCAAGAGGGAAACATCTCCGTCGGCCTCGATGTCTACACCACCGAGCCCCTCCCCGCCGACAGCGGCTTCCGCGCCCTCCCCTCGGTCAGTCTCACGCCTCACACCGCCGGCCCCACCATCGACCGCTACCCCGACGCCGGGGCCTTCGCGTTAAAAAATCTCCGCGCCTACGCCGAAGACCGCCCACTCGACGCCGTGGTGACGCCCGAGATTTTCGACCACTCCTCCTAGCGCCTCTCCCGCGCACCCGCGGAACCGCCATGCCTCTCCCCGCCGCCTACGCCCAATGGCAATCCTCCGCCCGCCGTCTCCTCGAGCCGCTCGCCGCGCTCATGCGCCCCGGCCATGCCAGCCTCGTCATCACCGGTCCCGCCAGCGACCACGACGCCCAAGCCGACCGCCTCGAAAGCTTCGCGCGCCCGCTCCTCCTCGCCGCCCACTACCTCCAGACCGCCCCCGAAGCCCCTGCTCCCCGTGGCCCTCCTCGTGAGAGCAGGGATCTCACCGGCCCCGCCTCGCCTCCTTCTTCTGTGGGGCAGGCTTTACGCCTGCCATCCTCGCCCTCCACGCCTACGGAATCCCCCGCGGCCTTCCGCACCCGCCTCGCCGCCTGGTTCCGCGCCGGCCTCGTCATCGGCAGCGACCCCGCCTCGCCACACTACTGGGGCCCCGACGCCAACTACCACCAGCACCACGTCGAGATCGGTCTCCTCTGCATCGGCCTCTCCCTCGCCCCGCGCGATCTCTGGGACCCGCTCTCCCAATCTGAAAAGGACCAAGTCGCCCGCTGGCTCGGCTCCGCCCGCGGCAACGGCATCGTCAACAACAACCACTACTTCATGGGCGTCCACATCCTCGAGTTCCTCGGGGCCCACGGCTACGCCCGCCGCACCGATCGCCCCATCATCGAGGAATTCCTCAACCGCCTCGAGCTCATGCATCGCGGCGGCGGCTGGTTCGAAGACGGCATCAACCAGGCCTACGACCACTACAACGCCTACGCCTTCCACTTCTACGGCCTCATGTGGGCGCGCCTCTACGGCGCCCGCGACGCCGCCAGCCGCACCCGCGCCCAGCGCTGGCGCGAGTGGGCCCGCCCGTTCGTTCACGACTACCAGCACTTCTTCGCCGCCTCCGGCGAACACCCTGCCTTCGGTCGCTCCATCTGTTACCGTTTCAATTGCCTCAACGTCTTCGGCATGACGCTCGCCGAAAACTGCTGCGACCTCTCGCCCGGCATGTTGCGCCGGCTCTGCACGCGCAACCTCGACTTCTTCCTCTCCAAGCCGGCCATTTTTCAAGAACAGGGCTGTCTCACCATCGGTTGGACGGACCGTTTCGAGGGCCTCATGGAGGTCTACTCCTGCTCCGCCTCGCCCTACTGGGCCGCCAAGGGCTTCGCCCCGCTCCTCCTCCCGCCCACGCATCCGTTCTGGACCGCCCCCGAGGAACCGCTCCCGTCCGAACGCGGCGACCACGCCCACGTCATCAAAGCCGCCGGCCTCGTCGTCCGCAGCACCGCCGGCGCCGTCGAGATCATCAACGCTGGCTCCCAGGTCTCCAACCTCATGCTGCGCTACGGCGCGTGGAAATGGAGCAAGACCGCCTACCGCACCGGCGTCAGTTTCACCTGCGCCTTCCCGCACCAGACCAATTGGTCCGTCGACAGCGCCCTCACGCTCCGCCTCGACGACGGCACCGTCTACGGCCGCCACTCCACGGTCGCCATCGAGATGGACGAACACCACGTCCTCTACAGCACCAACCTCGGGTTCAAAACCAACCAGGCCAACACTGGCGTCGAGACCGCCGTGTGGTGGAACGCCGGCTGGATTCTCCAGCTCCACACCTACGAGGCCCGCCAGCCCGTCACTCTCCGCGTCGGCGGCTACGCCCTCCCGCTGCCCGACGAACACGTCCTCCGCTCCGACCCCGGTTCCATTCTGTCGGCGTGGAGCGGCGACGAACGCGGCACCGTCCTCCAGCCGCTCTCCCCTTCGCTCATCGCCACCGAATGGGACACCCGCCTTGACGACACCAAGCCCCGCGCCCACGTCGCCGCGCCTTTTCACGCGACGCCCGTCGCCCGCTCCGCCCGCGTCACCGGTCCTGGCGTCATCGCCACCCTCGCCTGGGCCGGCACCGACCGCGCCGAATCCGCCCCGTGGAAAATCGTCAGCCTCGCCGCCGGCCACTGGAAACTTTCCCACCCGAAACTCGGTCCGTGGGAGATCTCCCACTGGTCCCTCCCCGCCCTCTCATGAAATCCCTCTTTCTCTTTCTTCTTTCACTCACTCTTTCTCTCGGCACTCAGGCCGCCCCCGACGCCGCCAGCGTCGTCCCCGCCACCGCCCCGCGCACCAATATCCTCGCCGGTCGCGCCGACGCATTCCGCGCCTATGTCACCACCGGCGAGGGCGCCAAGGCCTTCGCCCTCATCAAGCGCGACCTCGACCGCGACTACGCCGCCTACACCGTCCCCGCCGAGCCGATCACCTATGGCGACCCTTCGCCCTCGAAACGCGACTCCGCCAAAGCCGATAAATGGCGTGCCGTCCAAGACGTCTGCGGTCGTGCCTCCGGCGTCGCCGAAGCCGCCGCCCTCTGCTGGATCGTCACCGGCGAGGAAAAATACTTCGCCCAGGCCCGCGCCATTCTCCTCGCCACCTCCGCGTGGCACTTCGCCCCTGACTGGAAATCCGGCGACGTCGTTGGCGCCACCGACATTTACTACAACGACGAGGCCCACTTCCGCCTCTGGCGCAAACTCCCGCTCGTCTACGACCAGCTCCGCGCGAAACTCTCCCCCGCCGACCGCGCCATCATCCTCGCGCACTTCAAAGTCCGCGGCGCCCGCTCCGTCGAGTGGATCGAGAAACAGGGCGACATCTCCAAGACCCAGCGCAACTCCATCGCCTCCGATATCTCCTCCCACCCGGTCCGCTTCATGCCGATGACCGGCCTAACCGCCCTTGCGCTCTGGGATGATCTGCCGGAGTCACGCGACTGGTGGGCCTACTCCTACAAATTCTACCGCGACCAATTCTCTCCCTGGGGCGGCGACGACGGCGGCTGGGCCGAGGGCAACGCTTACTGGCGCGGCACCTTCGAACACGCCGCCTTCCAAGACGCCCTTCTCGCACTCGGCGACCCGCTCGCCTACGCCTCGCCCTTCTGGAAAAATTCGCCGCTCTTCGCGATCTACAACGTCCAGCCCTATCTCCACACGACCTTCGGCGACGCCTCCAACGCCGGCCGCTTCAACCTCGAACCGGTCGTCGCCGACTACATGGAACACGTCGCCCGCGTCGAAAAGAACGGCCTGTTCCTCTCCTACGCCGCGCTCTGCTCCGATGCTCGCACGCGCCCCGTCGACAAGGGCCTCGAAGACCTCGCCCGCACCTACCCCACCGCCGCCGAATTCCTCGTCCGTAACTTCATCGCCAGCGCCCTGCCGCTCCCGTCGCCTGTCGCACTCTCAACCCTTCCGGCGAATCGCTACTTCCGCGACATCGGTTGGGTTTCTCTGCACAGCGCCCTCGGCAAACCCGCCGACGATATCCACGTCACCTTCAAGTCGTCGCCCTACGGTTCGTTCAGCCACAGCCACGCCGACCAAAATGCTTTCATCCTGAACGCCTTTGGCGAGGGCCTCGCGATTAACTCCGCCTACCGCGAATTCCACAATTCCCCGCACCACCAAGGCTGGACGCGCCAAACCATTTCCAAAAACGCCCTCCTCCTCGACGGCGTCGGCCAGAAAGCCCAGTCCAAAGCCTCCACCGGAAAAATCACCCGCTACGAAGAAACCCCGCGCACCGTCTGGACCACCGGCGACGCCACCAAGGCCTACTCCACCCTCCAGCCCAAGGACCGCGTGAAGCGCGTCACCCGCGACCTCGTCTTCATCGATCAACGCTACGTCGTCCTCCGCGACCGCGTCGTCCTCACCAACCCCGGCAAACTCTCCTGGCTCCTCCACGCCGAACACACCCTCGCGTGGAACAACACTACCTCCACCGCCAGCATCGTTGGCCCGCTGAAAAAATCTTCGCTCACCACGCAACTCCTCGCGCCCGGCCTCACGTGGCGTGCCGCGCAAACCGACAAGTTCCCCGTCCCGGTGGATCCGAAATACGCCACCGGCGAAGTCGCCGGCGCCTACCTCACGGGCAAGTGGACTCCGCAACAGCACCTCACGCTCGAGAGCAACGAGTCCGCCGCCGAATTTACCATCTACTCCGTCCTCTGGCCCGAGCGCGGCGCGACGCCCGCGCCTCTCGCCGCCACTCTCGCCCCCGACGGCACCCTCACCATTCCGCGCCCCGACGGAAAGACCGACCGGGTTACGCTCACCGACACCACCCTCACGCTGAAGTAGGGCGGGCTTCAGTCCGCCCTTTTCGAGCGCACCGCTTTACCGCATCCGCGCCCGCACGCGCTCGAGGTTCGCCCGCGCATTCGGAAACTCCGGCGCCAGCCGCAGCGTCGCCTCATAGTGCTCCGCCGCCTCGCGCAGCCGCCCGAGCTCAAACAACGCACTGCCCAGATTGTGGTGGGCCTCCGCGTAGTCCGACCGCGCCTTGAGGGCCGCCTCGTAGTGCGGCACCGCCTCGGCTTGCCGGCCCGACATCGCGAGCAAGTTCGCGACCTCGTAGTGCGCCGCCACATGCACCGCGGGATTTCCCGCCGGCCGACTCAACGCCGCCGAAAACTCTGCGATCGCCTCCGCCCCGTGCCCCGCCGCCGCCAGCGCGTTCGCGAAATTAAACCGCATCTCCGCCGTCCCCGGCGCGAGCCGCACCGCCTCTGCCAGATGCCGCAGAGCGTCCCCGCCGCGTCCTTCCGCGAGCAGCGCATTGCCGAGATTCATGTGCGCATCCGCCAATTCCGGCTGTAGCCGCAGCGCCGCCTCAAACCGCTCGATCGCCTCCTTCCTCCGCCCCATCCGCAGCAGCAGTTCGCCGAAGTTTTCCTGTCCCACCGAAAAATCTGGCTTCAGCCGCAGCGCCTCCGTGTAGCTCGCGATCGCCCCTTCGGCATCCCCGGCCCGCTCCCGTGCCCCCGCGAGCATGAAGTGCGCGAGCGGATTCTCGGGCCGCTTCGCCACCGTGTCGCTCCACAGCGCAACATCCGTGCGGTAGTCCGCATTGCGCCGCACGGTCAGCCCGAGCGCCACCACCACCGCGCTCACGCCCACCACCCACGCCATCGCTTTCCGCTTTTCTCCAAGCACGCGCCACACACTGACCACCGCCACCGCGAGCACCGCCGCCAGCGACAAATACATCCGATGCTCGACGATCATCTGCGTCGTGCCCGGCGCCAGACTCGTCGGCGCGAGGATGCCAAAGAACCACGCTCCCGCAAATCCCAGCGCTGTCCGCCGCCACAATCCGTGCAACGTCACCGCCAGCAGCGCGAGCACGAGTCCCGCCTCGAACACGATCTCGCCAAAACTCGAAATCCAAAACGTGCCATACTCGAACACGAGCGGCGCCGGCCAAAACGCCAGCCGCACGTAGGTCGCCAGCGCCCGAAACTGCGTCAGCCAATAAGCCCACGCCTCGACCCCCGCACCGAAGCCCACCGAGCCGCCGCGATTGCCGCCACCCTGCAGCACGAGCCACGCAAGCAGCAGCCACGTGCCGAATAACGCACCATAGAACGCCCACCTCCGCCTAAGCGCATCGCCGAAACTCTGCGCCACAAACGTGCGATCATAGAATAAAACCATCAGCGGCGCCGTTGCCATGACCTCTTTCGTCGCCATTCCAAGCGCGCACGCGAGCACGGCAAGCACCTGCCAAATTACGCCACGTCCTCCCTGCTCTCCCGCCTCCACCGCCCTCACGAAACAATAGACCGTGAATAGATAAAGTAACCCCATCAACGACTCCGCGCGCTGGATCACATACGTCACCGACTCCGTCTGGAGTGGATGCACCACCCACAACACCGCGATCGCCAGCGCCAAAGCGTCCGCCGGCAAATTCCCATCCGCCACCTTCACGAGCGTCCGGCGCACCAGTCCGAAGAGCACCACCGCCGCCAGCAGGTGGATCACTACATTGACCACATGGTAGCCCACCACGCCCGTCCCGCCGAACGCGTAGTTCACCGCCAGCGAGAGATTCAACACCGGCCGCCCTTGTGCGGTGACATTCGTCTTCGGCCCCGACAAAACCTCCGACCACCGTCCCAGATCATGGATCGTCGGGTTCGTCACAATGGACGAGGCATCGTCAAACACGAAGGGCCCCTGCAGGCTGTTCGCATAGGCCGCCCACGCCGCCACCACGATCAGGAGGATCGCCCACAGCGGCTTGGGGGAAGACGGCATGACAACCATTCCGCCGATGGACCTGCGCGCTGCAATCCCGGTGTAGCTGTTCGCGTTAGCGAGCGGTGATTAGTCCGCCCACTAACGCATGTGGCTATCGGACCGGAGTCCGCACCGTCGCCACGCGCGGTCCTGCAACTCAGAATCCAAGCGTCGTCGAGAGCGTCCACAGCCGTGGCTGCGCGTCGAAGACGGCGTTGTTCGGTCCGGTCCAGCCGGAGATCGCGTTCGGCGTGATGACGACGCGGTAGCGATTGAACATGTTTGCGACATTGAGCTGCGCCCCGAGCGAGTAGCGGCCGAATTTCTTTTCGTAGCCGAGCAGCAGATCGAACCGCACCTGCGTCGGGAAACTAAAGAGCTCACGCGCCGCCGTGGCCGAGACCCCGTTCGGGTAGTAATAGTAGCGTCGATTCTGCCACGCGACCGTCGCCGTGCCGCCCGCGCGCAGCCCACGCAGCGCGCCTTCGGTAAACGAATAGGTGCCCGTGAAATTGCTGCTCACCGCGGGATAGTTTGTCGTGCCCTCACCGGCCTTGGTCACCGGAATCTCACTCGGTGGCACGAAGCCTGGATTGATCTGAATTTTGGAAATCGGCAACCCGGTCGCGCCCGTGAGAATCGGTCCGTGCACCGGATCGACGACCGAGAGCGTGGTGCGCGCCGAGGTCGCGTTGATCTGTCCGCTGCCGGCGATCGGATTGGCATAGTAGGAATTTCCCGGCGTGCTCAGCGCAGTGATCGTGAGCGGAATCGCCCCGGCCGTGCCCTCCGGCACCGTGGGCCGCGCGCTGCTGAACGTTGCCGGCACGTAGACCACCGCACCGTCTTTGTAAGTCACCTGTCCCTGCGCATTGGCGTAGAACTGGTCGTTGTAGAGCGCTTGGTAGGTGCGCGTGTTGCCAATCTCGCCCCGAATCGCCGCCGCCGAGAGACGCAGGCGAAGGTTCCGGTTCGGCGCGGCCGTGACGGCGAGTTGCACGCCCGAGGACTTGCGGTCGACGTTGATGATCGTGCTGGGCGAACCACCGAAGCGGCCGTTGAGCCCGCTGGGGTTGATCTGAAACGCGAGCGTGCTGGTCACGAAGAAGGTCTCGTTCTTGGCGCTCGTGTTATAGACCGCGAGCGAGCCGGAAATCGTGCCGTCGGCATTCTGCACCTTAATGCCGATTTCCTCGCCGATCGCATGCGCCGCCTTCGGCTCCTGGCCGATCGGGTCGTTGTTCTGCGCCGTCGGGGGATTGTAGGAATCGGACACCGCGAAATACGGCCGCAACCAGTCACGCAACGCGTAGTTGGCTCCCACGCTGTAACTGAGGAACTTCTCATCGGACACTTTGCGCGCGCCCGAGGTGGGATTCTGCGCGGTGATGGCGCTGCCTTGGTTGAGCGTCTGCTGAAACGAGCTCGAGGCGCGAAAGCCCAGCAGCGTATTGAGTTTTCCGCCCATCCACGCCGTGTCATTTACGCCGTAGACGCCCTTGGTCACGGTGCGCACGAGGTTGTAGTTACCGCCGCCGAGGGTGACGCCCAGGGGGTTCTCCGCCGTCACCTGCGAGGGCAGCGAGGGATTCTGTTGCTGGCGCACGTAGTTGACGCCCTGCCACGTCACGCGGTCCTGCCCGGGTTGCCATGCGGGATACGCCGTGGGCTCGGTGCCCATCGCCCAGAGCACCGGACCGATCACGGTGCGACCATTGTTCACCGCGGCCGTCGCCGGATTCACGATCGCGTTCCAGTTCGCATCGGCGCGGTAGTAGCCGTAGCCGATGAAGGCCGCGTTGATGCGCGTATAGTCGGCACCGATGATCGACTGGCTCTTGGCTCGGCCGCCAAAGAGGTCGTTTTGAAAGGCCACCGAAAGGCGCGCGGGAAACGTCCGCGCCGGCTGAATGCTTTCCTGCGCGGGCTGGCCACCGGTGCCGCCGACGGCCCAGACGCCGAGGTAGTTGGCCGTCACATTCGGCGCCTGCATCGAGAGCGTGCCGGCGTTGAAGAGACGGTTATTGAAGTCCTTGTAGCCGATCGCGAATTGCGAGTTCACCGTCTTGGACCACTGCGTCTCGACCGTCAGCGTGCCCAGCGTATCGACCGTGCGCTCGCTGAACCGCCAGCCGAAGAACGAGTCAACGTTACCCCAATTGATCGCTCCACCCGCAATCGGGCCGCCGCCGCTCGCGCCGGTGGCACTGGCGTTAATCTGGCCGGTCGCGAGCAGGTAGTGGAGGAACTGGCCGTTGCGTGCGTCGTTCGCCGCGCTGAGCGCCGTGAAGGTGACATTCGATGGGACGTTGCGGTTGTTCGACGTCTGTTCACCGACGAGGCGCACCGTGGTATTGCCCCACAGCTTCGCGGCAAACTGGAGGTATTGACCGTCGAGCAGCGTATTGATGTTCACGCGGCGGCTGTGCGCATCCTGATGAATAAACGCCCCGCGGATCGCGAAATTCTTCGTGCCCGCCCCGAAATCCAGCGTGCCCATATTGCCGCCGTATTGATCGGTCTGGAGGCGCAGCGAGCCGTTGAGCTTCTTGCTGAAGCGCGCCTGCTTCGAGACGAGGTTGATCACACCACCACCACCGCCGTTGCCGTAGAGGAGGGCCTGCGGGCCCATGATGACTTCGGCGCGCTCGATATCGAAGTTGTTCGTCACGCCCGTCGCCGTGGAGCCCGTGTTGGAGAACGTCGCGAGCGTCATGAACGCATCGCGCTGCATGCCCGGGGCCGTCAGGCCGCGCAATTGGATGTAGGAGTTCGACGCGCGGTCGCCGGGCTGACCGGTGAGCGTGCTCGCCGGGCCGTCGGACGACGAGAAGCCTGCCCCGGCCGTAAACTGCGAAATCATCTGCTCGACCGAGTTCGCATTCACATCGCGCATGAAGGCTTCGTTGTAGACCTCGGCGGAAATCGGGAGCCGCACGAGCTCGGTGTTGAACCGTGTGATCGAATTCGAATTCAGCGCCCCGTAGCTATCATCGCGATCCGCGAGGACTTCGAACACGTTGAGCTGCACCGCCTCTTCTTCGACCTTGGGCTTGGCTGCCGCCGCTACGGCCGCGGGCGAAGGGGCCGGGGCCGTCTGGGCATAAATCGAAGCCAAAACCGCCGGCCCAAGTCCGGCGCAGGCCAGGGCACGGCCCAACAAACTCAGACGGGACCGACCGACGGTGATCAGGGGGATTTTCATGGTAGTCATAGGGTCAACAAACGTGAAGGGGCGGGGCGCAGGGGACGCCGGGATCGTGATTATCCAACGCCGGAAGAAAAACGACGCAAGATTGTTTCATAATTATTATATATCCTGCTTTTATGCCTCTCCGGCCGACTACCCTGGCAGGAAAAGGATTGGGGCGCGAAACCACCGTCGCATGCTCGCGTCACTTCACTGCCGATGCGCCGTCTCGTCCTCTTCTTTGTCACCTTGCTCAGCTTCGCCGTCGCCGCCGAGCCACCCGCGGCCCCGCGCGTTTACTCTTTCCGTGCCGCCGCCTTGGTCGCCAACCGCGAGAAGCTCACCGCCGGTGATACCGCTCTGGCCCCCGCCCTCGCCCGCCTTCGCGCCGACGCCGACCGCCTGCTCTCGCTCAAGCCCGCCTCGGTCATGGACAAATCCAAGACCCCGGCCAGCGGCGACAAACACGACTACTTCAGCTTTGGCCCATATTGGTGGCCCGACCCTTCCAAGCTCGACGGCCTCCCCTACATTCAGCGTGACGGCCAGAATAACCCCGAAGCCAAGGTCGGCACCGACGCGACCGCCTTTGCGCGCACCTGCAACGCCGTCGAAACCCTCGCCCTCGCCTTCTGGTTCACCGGCGATGCCCGCTACGCCGAAAAGGCCGCCACCCTCACCCGCGTCTGGTTCCTCGATCCCGCCACGCGGATGAACCCCAACCTCACCCATGCGCAGGCCATCCCCGGCAAAGTCGTCGGCCGCGGCATCGGTCTCATTGAGGCCCGACACCTGACCGGTCTCACCGACGGCCTCGCCCTGCTGGATGGTTCGCCCGGTTGGTCCGCCACCGACGCCAAAAGCATGCGCACCTGGATCGAAAAATACTACCTCTGGCTCAACACCCACCAGAATGGCAAAGATGAGCGCGGTGAACTCAACAACCACGGCACGTGGTTCGACGTGCAGGCCGCCCACCTCGCCTTGGTCCTCGGCAAGACCGCCGACGCGAAGAAGATCCTCACCGAGGCCCCGGCCAAGCGCCTCGCCAAACAGATCGAGCCCGACGGCCGCCAGCCCCTCGAACTCGCCCGCACCAAGTCCCTCGATTACTCCCTCTTCAATCTCGAGGCGCTCATCCAACTCGCCCGTCTCGGCGAGCAAGTGGGCGTCGATCTCTGGTCCACCTCTGCACCCACCGCCAAAGACCGCACACTCCGCGCCGCCCTCCGCTACGTCGCCCCTTACGCCGATCCCGCCCGAGTATGGTTGAAGGAAGATCTCAAGTCCGCCGACCGCGGCCGCATTCTCCCGCTCCTCGCCGAGGCTTTGCGCCAAGGCGATGATCCCGCGCTCCGCGAGCCGTTCGAGAAATTCGCCGACGCCAAGACCGCCTCGGCCCGCTGGCGTCTGCTCCGTTAGCGCCGGCTCCGTTTCGCTCACTGGGCCGCACCCGGACTGCTCCGGACTAGGGCGACACTGCGCGCCCGTGAACCGGGCCCATCTCTGGCCAGCCCCACCCCACCTGCTCTTCCGCAAATTGGCACGCATCCAGCACCAAAAACTCCCCGTTTTTTCCTAACTTGCCTCACTCCTGAACCGATCAGCAACGATACCGCACGAGATTCCCGTTGTGCGTGGCGCTGCGTCCCACAATCGTCTTCCTCTGCTTCGTTTTCCATGGCGACTGTTTCCTATTCCAACTCTCCCTCCGGGCGCGCCTCCGGTCCGACTTTTCGTGTCTCCACCCGGGAAATCTCGCTCGACTTCAGCAATGTGGGACCCGCCGAATCACCCAACGAGCTCGGCGCACTCAACGAAACCGCCTTCCGGGATCTCCTTCGCCGTTTTGCTTCGATTCCCTCCGTTAAACTCCTCGACGGCGACCCGCAGCTGGTCGTCTCGGCCAAACGCGGACGCTACCTCCTCGTCCCTTCCGGCGGCCAGTTACTCGTGCGGCCGGCCAACGATACGCAGCAACCCTTCGTCAAATTCGCCGTCGAAAATCTTCCCGGTTACCTCGATTCGACCGATCAACAACCCCAGGCGCCAAGCTCCACCAAGCCGGTTGCTGCCGCCACCAGTTCAACCTCCACCAACCCCGCCGCCGAAGGACCTGCTCGCGACCTCGTCATCCCCGATGGTGCTCCCATCTACGGCAATATTCCCGTCTCGCGACCTTCTGCCACCCCCACGCCCGTTCAAGCCACTGCCACCGCGCCTGCTAGCAAGGCCCAGCCCGTCGGTCGCCGCGGCATGGTCTACGGGGCCCTTGTTTTACTCGTGCTCGCCCTCGCCGGCGTCGGCTGGATTTTTTACGGTCCAGTGCCTGAAGGCCCGGCGGCACCCGCCCGCCTGCCTTCAGACTTCGATGCCGTCTCCTCGGCCGAACTTCTCGCCAGTTTGAAGAAACGCTACGTCGGCACCTACGCGACCAGCGGCGATGCCGGGGAGCGTTTGCTCGAGCTTCGGCCGAACGGCACGTTTCACTATCAGGAGTTTGGTGCTGGCGTGGCCACCACCGCCAACCGCCGCGGGACCTATACGTTTGCCCTCCGCCACGACACCAAGGCTCCCCTGATTCGCGCCAGCGGGATCGGCACGATCGAGCTGCGCGACGATAAAAACCTCCTCTGCGAGGGAGCCATTTTCTCCCGCGTGCCGTAGCCTACGTCGCCGCGATCGGCCCCTGCGCGGTCGCGAGTAATGCGCCGAAGCGCGGATCGTCCCGCAGGGGCGCAAACGCCGGATCGAGCCGCAGCATCGCGGGATCCACCGCCGAGGGCAGATTGATCACTTTCGCCAGCTCCGCGAAAAAGCGTTCGCGGTAATCCGGCCCGGCGAGCGCCAGCACCTGCAGCCGGCCCGGTTCGCGGCGGATCAGTCGCGCGCCCGCCAGCACGCCGCCCAGCACGGCATCACCGCTGCCCACGCGCAATTCCACCGCCCGATCCGCATGCGCCACCGCCGCGGCGGTGTCGCCCAACATCGCTTCCAACGTGGCGAGTAGCATCAACGGCACCGCCGCTCCGGCATGTTCCACCGTGACCTCTGGCCGCAGCACGCCACACGCGCGTTCAGCCAGCGGACGCCAGGACGGATCGCCCACGAGTTGGCGCACTCGCGCCTGCAGCCACAACTCCTCCGCCAGTCCCACGCCGCCCCGGGCGAGCAGCGGCGGCAGCACCGCCAACGCCTCGACTCCCGCGCCACGCCAAGCCTGCAGCAACGCGAGCCACTTCGCCAGAATGCCATCGGCGTCCGCCGGCAGCGCAGTGAACCCAGCGATGGCCCGGCCCAGATCGCCGTCGAGACACAGCTGGGTGACCACCACGAGCGCGTGTAGCGCCGGATCAGCCGGCGACAGCACCTGCTGCAGCCGAAACACCTGCAGCGCGGCCGGATAGTCGCGGATCATTTCCAGCGTATAGGCCCGCTCGCGCGCGATCCGGGGATTGCGCGCATCGAGTTCCTGCGCGCGCGCAAACCCGGCGAGCGCCCGCGCCCAGCGGCCCGCCCGCCGGTGCACCAGCGCGAGGTTGTAGATCGCGTCCGCGCTGTTGGGCATCGCCCGCACCGCGTGCTCGAAGGCCCGGGCCGCCGCCGCGTTGTCGCGCCTTCCCCAGTAGAGGAAAAAACCGCGCATGCGCATGAGCTCCGTCGCCTCCGCCCCGAGCGTCTCCGCTGCCGCCAGCGAGGCCTCCGCTTTGCGCAGGCGCGCCGCCGAGGGATCATAGCCGACGAAGTAATGCGCCAGGTGGATCTCGCAGAGCAGGAGATGCGCCCGCGCCAGCCGCGGGTCGAGCCGGAGCGCGTCGCTCAACCGGGACTCCACTTCGGCCAGAGAATCCGAGACCAGCCCGCGATCGTCGTGCTGCCGCTGCGCCTGCAAAAATAAATCGTAGGCCCGCAGCCGCGGACTCGCCGCATCCAGGAAAAACGTCGCCGTCCCCACGCCGTCGCCCATCGCCCGCACCGGCTGGCCGCTGAGGAACCGCTCCAACTCCTCCGCCACCTCACGCGCCGACGCGTAGCGGGACGCCGGACGTTTCTCGAGGCAACGCATCACAATCGCTTCGATCGGCGGTGGCAGATCCGCGACCAGGGCACGCGGCGCCAGCGGCGTTTCTTCGACAATCTGTCGCAGCACGGCGTCGAGCGTCGGAGCGTTGTGCGGCACGCAGCCGGTGATGAGATGATAGAGGAGCGCGCCGAGTCCGTAGATGTCGACCGCCGGCTGTCCGCTCGTGTCGCCCGCCGCTTGCTCCGGCGCCATGTGCGCCGGCGTGCCGATCAGAAATCCCGGCTGCGTCGCCCCGCGCGAGGCGTGCGCCGTGAGGTCTTTCGCAAGCCCGAAGTCCGCGAGCTTGGGCCGGCCATCGAGGTCGAGCAGCACGTTGGAGGGCTTGAGGTCGCGGTGCACGACACCGTGTTCGTGCGCGTGCGCGACGCTCTGCGCGACGATCATCACGAGCTCGGCCGCTCGGGCGGGCGCCACCGGTCCGTCAGCCAGCAGCCCCTCGAGACTGGAGCCGTCGACGAGTTCCATCGTGAAAAACGGCACGTCGTCCAACCGGCCCAGATCGTAGATCGCCACGATGCCCGGGTGCCGCAGGCTCGCGGCCATGCGCGCCTCGCTCAGGAAGCGCGCCGCGTGGGCGCGGTCCTCGCTCAATGCGCGGTGCATGAGCTTCAGGGCGACCATGCGGTCCAGGCTACTTTGGTGCGCCCGGTAGACGACACCCATGCCGCCGCGACCGATCTCGCCCAGCAACTCGTAATCGCCGAGCCGGCTCAGCGGCAGACCGGAGCTCGTCACCCCGTCACGGAGCGGCACCGGGGGCGAATCCGCCAGCATCCACCCCGACACGCAGCGCGGGCACAACCCGCCCAGCACCCGCCCGTCGAGCGGGGCGTGACAGGTCGGGCAGTTGGGCGCGGAACCGGGCATGCGGGACAGTCTCAAGTCCGCAGGATCGAGAGCAAGTGCCGCAACTCGTCGTCGAGGTCGTCGGCATTCGCCACGGTCTGGAGAATTTCCGTCCGCACCAGCTCACGGTAACGCTGCTGCAGCCGGTGCACGGTCACCGTCAACGTGCCCTTCGCGATGCCGAGTTCGATCGCGAGGGTCTCGTAGTCGCCGCGCTCCGGGCCGGCCCGGAGGAGAGGTCGCAGGCGCGCAAAGAGGTCGGCCTTGCCCATGGCACGCTGCTCCGCGCCGAGCCGGTCGAGGGCCTGCTCGAGCAGCGCCAGGGCCCAGTCGCGCTCGAAGTGTTCGCTGGGCGTGAGCTCCGCCCGCCCGGCGGTGAGGCCGAGGCGCTCCTCGGCGGCATTTTCGTCGAAGTCGACCGGGCGCGCGCCGCCGCCGCGTTTCTGGGCCGATTCGCGGGCGTGCTCCTTGGCGATAAAGTTGCGCAGCGAGGCGAGGAGGAAGGAGCGGAAGCGGCCCTTCTCCGGTTCGGCGCGCGCGATGAAGTCGCTCGCCAGCACGTGCGAGAAAAAGGCCTGCACGAGGTCCTCGGCGTCGTGCCGCGACGCGCCGTTGCGACGCGCAAAGGCGTAGAGCGGAAACCAGTAGGCCCGGCAGAGGGCCTCGAGCGCCGCACGGGCGACGGCGCCTTCGCCCCGCGCGCGCACGATCAGACTCCAGCGGGTGGTTTGAAACTGCGCGGGCGATGCAGACGGAGCGGGCGGGACGGCGGCGGAATCTTCCATGAAGCGAATCGAGCAAACCACACCGGGCCGAGGGCGCAATCGCCGCGCGGCCCGCCGTGGTCGCCGCGTCAGCCCAGGAACCCGAGGTTCGCCGTAGTGAAGTTACCGAGGTTCGGGAAAACCGCGCTCATGTCCTCAGGCGCAACGCCAAACCACCGGGCGCAAGTGCCGCCAAATTGGTCGAGCGAGGTGGTCGGGATCAGCACGCCGCGCGAGCCGGTGTCGTCCGGTCCGCCGAGGGCGAGGTCCGGGAAGGTGCCGTAGAGGTCGCCGCCCTGCACCGCGCCACCCATCACGAGGTGATGGTTGCCCCAGCCGTGATCGGTGCCACTGCCGCTCGGCTGCAGGCTTCGACCGAACTCGCTCGCGGTGAAGGTCGTGACTTGATCCGCCACGCCCATTTCCGCGGTGGCGGTGTAGAAAGCCGCCATGGCCGCGGCCATATCTTGAAGGAGATCCCAATGGGCCCAACTCTGGCTCGAGTGGGTGTCGAAGCCGTTGATCGCGCAGAAGAACACCTGGCGTTTCATGCCGGTGCTGGCGCGCAGGCTGATGAGCTGGGCGACCTGCTGCAGTTGCTGGCCGATACCCGTGCCGGGAAACGGCGTGCTGAACCCACCGCCACTGAGACCAGTGAGCATGCCGTTCAGTTCGATGCCGTCGGCGCGCACGTCGTTCGCCGCCTGCACCATGGAGACACCGCTATTGAACGAGATGATTTCCTGCAGCGCCTGAGCCTTGGCATTGGCGGCGCTGGCGGGCCACGCCGACATGCCGTCGCCCCAGAGATTGAAGCCAGGGATCAGGCTCGTCGACTGGACGACATTGCCGGAGCAGAAGAGCGATGAACCGGCGAACGAGATCGCCGGCGGGAAGGTTGAGGCGGCGTTCATTCCTCGTGTGGCGTCGGCGACGCGGCCGGCCCAGCCGGAGCCGCCGGAGCCGAAGGGATCGCCCGCCTGCATCGCGATGATCTGGTCCGAGTGCGAAAACAGATTCGTCGGGAGTCCGACGCTCGCACCGAGGTATTGGGAGCGCGTCGTGGGCTTTACGAGCATACCCATGTTGGCAATGGCCGCGAGTTTGCCCTGAGCCCAGAGCGAATGGAGCGCGGCGAGGCCACTGTTGAGTCCGTAGGGTGTGCCGTTCTTGGCGGAGACCGGGAGCACCTGCGTGTTCTGGTCGGGCAACGCGAGCGAGCCGCGGGCGGCCTTGTAGGCCGCGAGGGCATTGCCGGAGAGCGGCACGATCATGTTATGGCCATCATTGCCACCGAGCAGGAAGACGCAGACGAGCGCCTTGTAGTCGGAGGAGCTGGACGCGGTCTGCGCCCGGGCGTTGAGGAGGCCGATGCGGCCGAGGCCGGCGGTGGCCGCGAGTAGCGTGGTCTTCTGAAGGAAATTGCGGCGGGAGAGGAAGGAGCGGTGTTGCATGTCGGTAAGCGGAAGAGCGATGGCGGTGGAGTGGCGGAGTTCAGTATTGGACAGCGTAAAAGCCCGAGAGCGCGGTGAGGTAGAGCGCGGTGCGGGCGCGGCTGACGGCGTCGCCCTGGGCGTTGATGGCGTTGGCGAGGCTCTGGCGCATCGCGGTCGGCATACGGCCGTAGAGCAGCGTCTGGTCGCATGCATCGATCAGGGCGATGGTGTTGCCGGCGAGCGCGAGGAAGGGCGTCGTGTCGACCGCGAAGTCCGTGCCGGGATTCGAGATGATCTGCCAGTAGACGTTGCCGCGCAGCACGGACTCCGTCGGGCCATAGATCTGAAATTCGGGGCCGTTGAGCGTGGAGCGTGGAATACGGTAGAGCGGCGAGTAGAAGCCGAAGACAGAATTCGGCGTCACCGGGGTCTGGCTCATGCGGGTAAACGTCCACGCCTGCTGATTGGTCGGGGAAATCGAGCCGCCGAGCGCTCGCACAAAGGCGACGACGTTGAGGAGCGGATCCTTGAGGCGGCCAGAATCGGCGACTGGGACGTCGTTGCGGGCTTCGGCATCGGTGAGAATTGCACGCACCACGGCCTTCAGGTCACCACGGACACCCGCGCCGTTGTCCGCGAACACGGCGGACACGCGAGCGATGTAGGCCGGCGTGGGGTTGCTCTTCACGAGGGCGCGGATGAGCCGCGTGGAGATGAACGGAGCGATGTTCGGGTGGTTGAACAGCCAGTCGAGGACGCCGGTCATGTCGGCCTGCGGTGACTGGCCGGCGGGCAGCGTGACGCCGACGAGAGTCTTGGCGCGGAGATCGTGGTTGATGGGGCTCGGCTGGAGCGGACCCGAGAAGTTCTCCCAGTTGTTGGCATTGGGCCCGGGGAAGGTCCAACCGGTGAGCGCGAGAGCGACCTGCTGCACGGTCGCCTGGTCGTAGGCGCGAATCGGAATCATCGGTGCCACGAGGTCGGGCGTGCCGTCGTCCTTGAGCTGGTATTGGAGCTGGCGCGAGCCGTCTGGGTTGAGGAGATAGAGGCCGATGGTGAAGAGCTGCATGAGCTCGCGGGCGAAGTTCTCGTTGGCCGCGCTCACGCCCATCGGCTTGTTGCTGTTGGCGAGGTCGAGGTATTTGCCCATCTGCGAACTGTGCGCGATCTCATCGAGGAGCGTCCGGTAATTGCCAAAGGCATTGCGACTGAGGATCTGCAGGTAGGGCACCAACTCATCGGGGTAGATGTTCTTGTTGGCGGAGATCACGATGATCTGGCTCAGGGCGTAGGCGACGCGCTGGCGGAGCTGGTCCGGGGCGTTGGCGAGACGGGCGAGATACTCGGCCTGCACCGTGCTCATGAGCATGCCGCCGGGATTGTTGATCGGCGTCTCCGCCATCGCGAACTGCTGGTCGAGCCAGGCGTTCACCCCGATGGCATTGACCTTGGCGAGTTCCGCTGGCGTCGGGCCGTAGGCGGCCTGTTCGAGGAAACGTCCGGCCGCGAGGTTGGGCGTGCCCTGGCTGACACCACCGCCCGGCGGCTGCGTGATCGCGACGGTTGCGATCGCCCCGACCGTGACGTCGACCACACTGGCGGCGCGGATGGTCACGCTCGCGGGATTCGGCACCGACTGAGGCGCCGTGTAGAGACCGGATGGCGTGATCGTGCCAACCGCGGCATCGCCCCCGGCGAAATTGTTCACACTCCACGTCACCGCGGTGTTGGCGGCACCGGTGACGCTCGCAAAAAACTGCTGCGACTTGCCCGCCTGCACCGAGGCGGAGCCGGGCGAAATCGCGACCACGGGCGGCGGCGGAGGCTGGACCGTCACCGTCGCCTGAGCAGAGACCGCCGGATTCGCCACGCTCGTGGCACGCACCGTTACTGCAACCGCCGGCACGGCCGCGGGCGCGGTGTAGAGCCCGGCGGAAGTGATCGTGCCGACGACGGCATCACCGCCAGCGAGATTGTTAACGCTCCACGTGACGGCGGTGTTCGATGTGTTGGTCACAGTGGCGGCGAACTGCCGCGTCGCACCCGTCGTGAGAGTCGCACTGGTCGGATTGAGCGCCACCGTGATCGGCAGCGGCGCGGTCACGGCGATGCTCACTGCTGAGCTCGTAGTGCCACCGAGGCCGGGATTCACGACTGTGACTTTCACATTTGTGCCGACCTGCGCGGCCGTCGCGACGCCCGCAGCCTTGAGGCTCGTCGGCGAAACGTAGGTCGTCGTCAGGGGCACCCCTCCGAATTGCACGACGGAGGCGGCGGTGAAATTGGAACCATTCAGCGACAGCACGAAACTGCCGGCCGGCACCTTGCTCGGCGAGCTGCTCCATAGCTGCACGGCGGGTTGCGTGATGGTCATCGCCACCTCGCCAAACTTCGCCGGGGAAGCCGTGCTCGTCGCCCGCACCGCGACGATGTTGTTGGCCGGGATCACCGCGGGGGCTTTGAAGAGACCACTAGCGGAAACGGTGCCGACCGTGGCATCACCGCCATCGATGCCGTTGACGGACCATGTGACGGTGGCGGGGCTGAGCGGCACGTAGGCCGAGAGTTGGCGCGAACCGCCACGTTCGACGGTGCCGCTGCTGTAGACGGTGATGGTCTGCGCGCGAGCGGCGCAGAGCGAGAGCGCGAGGAGCGCGAAGCCGAAGAGACGTTTGATCATGACAGTGAAGCAGTGAGGAGCGGGAGTTGGAGGGGAAAAAGTCCGGCGGGTGTGGCCTGCGGCGCGTGGCGTTCGATGGAGCGACGGCGGCAGCCGCCGGTCGCGGCATGCCCACAGCGGCCCTGACAAGGGCTCGTGGTTTCGGCGCCGACGGCGCCGGGATGTTCAGGCGCGGGCGGAAGGCCCGAAGGCAAGGGGCGGAGAAGACACATGCTACCTTACAAAAACGAAACCGCGGAAAACTATTACACGGCCTCGTGCGAAAACCTTCAGATGCTCACGGTTGGATGATCAGGACGGCCTTGCTGCCGATCTTGCGAAACAACCCGGTGGTCAGATCGCCATCGTCGATCGTGCGATCGATATCCTGCAGCTGCGCGTCACTCGCCGTGAACAGATACACGGAGATCGAGGCCGTGAATCCATCCTGCTGATAGTCCCAGTCCCACACGCCTCCGAGCGGCGTGCTCGGCGCGTTGAAGATGCTGTCCGGCACATAGCCCCGCAGGGCGGGATGGAGCCCGCCAATGCCGTTGGGGGGAAACCCGCCATTCTCCAACGCATAGCGCTCGGCCGCGTCGCGGATTTGCCGCGCATCGTTGATGTAGCGCTTGTTCATGGCGCTCTGCTTCACGCGCTGAAAGGCCGGCAGCGCCATCGCCGCCAGCAAACCGATGATCACCACTACCACCATGATTTCCACGAGGGTAAACCCACGCCCGTGCGCTCCGGCAAAGAGAGACTGGGCCGGAAAAGCGCGCCCACGTGCAGCAAAATTGATCATGGCAGGCGTTCCTAACGAATCGGCCGGCAAATATTACAGTGCCCGGCCAAATATTTCCGTCGGTGCCCGGTGGCGTGCCCGCGACGCCTTGCCCTTTGTCGCCGTCCCCGCAGCGTCGGCCGCCATGTCCGCGCGACTCCCCGACCTCGAAGCCTACTTCACCCGCATCGGCTACTCCGGTCCCCGCGAGCCCACATTGGCTAACCTTACCGCGATTCACCGCCATCACGCGCGCGCGATTCCTTATGAAAACCTCGATGTGCTCCTCGACCGGCCCATCAGCCTCGATCCCGCCGCCATCGAGCAAAAGCTCATTCACGCCCGCCGCGGCGGCTACTGCTTCGAACAGAATGCCCTGTTCCGCGACGTCCTGCGCGCCCTCGGCTTCACCGTCACGGCGTTGATCGCACGCGTCCGCTGGCAGGTGCCGGCGGACGTTGCCACGCCGCTCACCCACATGGCCTTGCGGGTCGATCTCCCGACCGGCCCGGTGATCGCCGACGTGGGATTTGGCAGCCGTTCGCTCTATTCGCCCCTCGCGCTCGAGCTCGACCGCGAACAAGCCGGCTCGCTGGAGCCACGCCGCCTCGTCGCCCATGGCAACTACTACCTGCACCAGTCGTATCAGGACGGCAGCTGGGCGGACGTCTACCAGTTCACCCTCGAGCCCGTGCCCGTGGTCGACTTCGAACTGGGCAACTGGTTCACGAGCACGCACCGGCTCTCGCGTTTCAAACAGAACCTGACTCTCGCCCGCGCCGGCCACGACTGTCGCTACGCGATGCTCAACCGCGACTTCGTGATCCGCCATGCCGACGGTCGCGCCGACAAACGCACCGTCGCCACCCCGGAGGAACTCCTCGCCATCCTCGCCGAGTATTTCGACCTCCACTTCCCGCCCGGCACGCGCTTCGGCCCACCCGGCTCGCCCTGGCCGTCGTAGCAATCGCGCAGATTCTCCCAACTCTAAGTTGCTTCTCCCGCGACGACCGTTTCGCTCCCTCCTTTCCCATGCGCCCCTCCTCCCTCCTCTACCTCGCCGCGGCGTTTGCGCCGCTCTCGCTGGCTTTCGCGCAGAACGTGCGCGCCACGGGCAAGATCAACGAATTCTACGCCCAAAACTGCGTCAACTGCCACGGTGCAAAACTCGAGGGCGGCGTGACACCGGCCAACAACAAGGTGCCGTCGTTGCTCAGCGAACAGTTTCTCCACGGCAACGACGATGAGAGCATCGCGAAAAGCATCAAGAACGGCTACCCGGAGAAGGAAATGCCAGCGTGGGGCGCGGTGCTGAGCGACAAGGACATCCGTTCCATGGTGATCTACATCCGCGAGCAACAGTTCCTGTTCAAGCGCGGCCAGGTCAAAATCGAGAAGCTGGCTGATTCATTCGACGGCAAAAGCCAGGTCCACAGTTTCCACGTCGATACTTGGGTTGGCGATCTCGTCGAGCCGTGGTCGCTCGCTTTTCTCGGCGCCAACAAGGCGATCGTCACAGAAAAGCTGGGCTACGCCTACTTGATCGACAACGGCAAGCGCGCCGCCCGGCCGCTCATCGGCGTGCCGGCCGTCGACACCGGCGGTCAGGCTGGACTCCTCGATGTCGTCCCGCATCCCGACTACGCCAAAAATGGTTGGATTTATTTCGCCTTCAGTGATCCCCAGACGCGCGACGGTCAACCGGTGAGCCTGACCCGCATCATCCGCGGCAAGATCAAGGGCAACGCCCTCGTGGAGCAGCAGACTATTTTCCAAGCCCCGGTGGAAATGTATCCCAAGGCAGGCGGCGTGCATTTCGGCGGCCGCATCGCCTTCGACGGCAAGGGGCACGTGTTCTTCACGATTGGTGAACGCGGCACCGGGACCAATGCGCAAAACCTCGGCGTCGCGATGGGCAAAGTCCACCGGTTGAACGACGACGGCACCGTGCCCGCCGACAATCCGTTCGCCAAGGACCCCAAGGCCCTTCCCTCGATTTGGAGCTACGGCCACCGCAACCCACAGGGCCTCGCGATCCATCCCGGCACCGGCGATCTCTACGACCTCGAACACGGCCCCCGCGGCGGAGACGAAGCAAACCTTGTGCTGGCCGGTCGCAACTACGGCTGGCCTGTGATTACCTACGGCATGGACTACCCGGGCACGCCGATGCCGGGCAGCGAAGGCACCGCCAAGGCGGGCATGGAGCAGCCGGTCACTTACTGGCTGCCGTCGATAGCGCCGTGTGGCGCGAGTTTCTATTCGGGCGATCTCTTCCCGAAATGGAAAAACAGCTTGTTCGTCGCATCGCTCGCCGCGAAGGAGCTCCGCCGCCTCGAAATCGAAGGCAACAAGCTCGTTAGCCAGGAAGTGATCTTCAAGGGCGAGACGGACAGCAACCGCATCCGCCACGTGATCGGCGGTCCGGACGGAGCGCTGTATGTTCTTTTCCGCGAGCGCATCGCCCGCCTGACGCCGGCCAACTGATCGCGCCCTCCTGCCCATGACCCTCCGCCGCCACTGCCTTGCCGCTTTGGCGGCGTTTTTGTTTCTCCCGCTCGTCGGCGTCCGCGCCGCCGAGAGTAAGTCACTCCCCTTCGCCACCGAGCCCGCCTTTGGTGAACTGAAGTTTTCCCAACCGGTCGCCATCGTATCGCCGCCCGGTGATCCCGACCGAATCTTCATCGTCGAAAAGACCGGCACGATCGTAGTGCTCGACGCCCAGGGGAAACCTGCCGCCCGCCCGTTTCTCGACCTGACCGAGCGCGTGCGCGACAGCAGCGGCGAACAGGGCCTGCTCGCCCTCGCGTTTCACCCGCAGTGGCGGACTAACCGCCAGTTCTACATCTGGTGGACCAGCAAGGAGGGCCGCACCCGCGAAGATCGTCTCTCGCGCTTTCTCATTTCTGCCGACGACCCCAACGCGGCCGACATGCTTTCCGAGCAAGTGCTGATCGCCCAACCCGACCAAGCCGGCAATCACAACGGCGGCGAGCTCCTCTTCGGCCTCGACGGCTATCTCTACGTCTCACTCGGTGACGAAGGTGGCGCCGACGACCGCTACCGCAACAGTCAGCGCATCGACAAAGATTTCTTCTCCGGCATCCTCCGCCTCGACGTCGATCAAAAACCCGGCTCGCTCCCGCCCAGTCCCCACCTCGCCAGCCGCACTGGCACCTACGCCATCCCGGCCGACAATCCCTGGGTCGGCGCGACGACGTTCAACGGCGCGCCCGTCGATGCCGCCAAAGTGCGCTCCGAGTTTTGGGCCGTCGGCCTGCGCAATCCCTGGCGCATGTCTTTCGATTCCGCAACCGGTCAACTCTGGTGCGGCGACGTCGGCCAGGGCCTGCACGAGGAGGTCGATATTATCGTGCGCGGCGGCAACTACGGCTGGAATGTGCGCGAGGGCGCCTTCGCCTTTGCGAAAGGCCAGAGCGCACCCGACGGCGTGAAGTTCATCGATCCCATTTGGGACTACCACCACGCGCAGGGCATCTCGATCACCGGCGGCCTCGTTTACCGTGGTTCTCGCTACCCTGCCTTGGACGGAAAATATCTCTTCGCCGACTACGCCTTCGCCAAAATCTGGGCCCTGTCGCCCGACGGCGACAAACCCGTCGGCCCCGAGCGCGTGCAGCAAATCGCGAGCGCCCCCTCCATCGTCTCCTTCGGCCGCGATCCGCGCACCGGCGACATTCTCCTCGCAAGTCTCTCCACCGGCAAAATCCTGCGCCTCGTGCCGAGTTCAGCCGCGAGCAAATAGGCGGCTCCCGACGGTCTCGAAACTCGCCGTCCATCACTCAATCACCTGACGCCGCTCCTGTTGCGTCCGGCGCCTTGGATCAAACGACCAGCGCG
Source organism: Opitutia bacterium (assembly GCA_947453695.1). Taxonomy (GTDB): domain Bacteria; phylum Verrucomicrobiota; class Verrucomicrobiia; order Opitutales; family Opitutaceae; genus GAS368. Next base: position 55,876 of record CANGHW010000001.1, on the reverse strand, counting down.
ATCTGCACGCCCGGGCCGTGCACGCCTTCGATCAAGATGCCCTCGACGTCCGCCGTCTTCGACGGGCCGGTCACCCAGATCACATTGGAATCCGAGCCCAGAGCTGCGACTGCCTGCGGCAGATCGGAGTAGATCTTGGCTCGCTCCACCACCGCGACGTGCACCCACGGCGTGAGCGCGCCGAGTCGCCGCGAGGTCGTGGCGTCACTTAGGATAATCGTGCCCGTCTCCGCGATCGCCCCGGCGGCGCGCGTGATGCCAAACGCGTAATCATCCACGCGCTTCCGGTCGTAGGTGGTCTCCACCGTGAAATCGGCCCCAAAGTGCGGCGCGAGCATCGGCCACAGCACCGGGTCGCAATAACCCTGCAGCCATTTCCCTTCGCGCAGCCGCGCCACCAAGGCCGCGATCTCGGTGAGGGCGATCCCGTTTACCCGCACGAGTCGCTCCGAAAAAATCGTGAACGCATCGCGATTGCCCATCATCTGGCGCAGGACCGCGAGTTCCGTCGTATAGTCAGGCATCGGCGCCCGCTCATGCAGCGGGGCAAGCGCCCCGCGCACGCGGGAGAAAATGGCTTCGCGATCGGCAGAGGAAGGCATGGTCAGGATTGCTTGGGCCGGTTTTTCATCCATGCCCGGAACTCGCCGCCCCGCCACGCTGGCAACGCCCGCTTGGCCTCCCACGCGCGCAGCGCAGGGATCGGCAGTAGCTTGGTCGGGAGATAATTCATCACTTTGCCGCCAAAGAGCGACGCCCGCCAAGCCGTCGGCTGCGAGGCGAGCAGGGCCCAGGCCCCCATCGGGGGCGTGCCGGGCGACGGCACGTTTTCCTCTTTGGCTCGATTGCGCAGGCGAAGGAGCAAATCGGGAATCGGAATGTTGACCGGGCACACTTCATTGCACGCGCCGCACAGCGACGAGGCTTTCGGCAGGTCCGCCTTCTGCGGAAACTTCTCCTTCATCAACAGCGGCGAGAGCACCGCACCGACCGGCCCGGGATAAACGCTGCGATACGCATGACCGCTCGCCTGCCGGTAAACCGGACACACGTTGAGGCACGCCCCGCAGCGAATGCAGCGCAGGATATCGCGACATTCGCTGGCGAGCACCTCGGTGCGACCGTTGTCGACGAAGATCACGTGCATCTCCTCCGGCCCATCGGGCTGCGCGGGCGATTTCGGACCGCTGATAAACTCCGTGTAGACCGTGAGGTCCTGCGCCGTGCCACTGCGCGCCAGCAGATTTAGGAAGAGGCCGAGGTCGTAGTCGCGCGGCACGATCTTCTCGATGCCGATCATCGCGATGTGGCACTTCGTCGCCGCGAGGCAGAAGCGCGAGTTGCCTTCGTTCGTCACGAGCACGATCCGTCCGCTCTCCGCCGACACGAAATTCGCACCCGTCAGGCCCACATCGGCCTCGAGATACTTGTGCCGGAGAAAATTGCGCGCCCGGCGCGTAATCGTCTGCGGATCGTCGTTGTAGGCCCCGAGGCCATTCTTCTCAAACGACGTCGCGATCTCGCGGCGGTTCTTATGGATGATCGGTTTGACGATGTGCGACGGGTGATCGTGGTCGATCTGCACGATGAATTCCCCGAGGTCCGTCTCGAGCGCCTCCATCCCGTGCTTCTCGAGGAAATGCGCCAGCTCGGTCTCTTCGCTGACCATCGTCTTCGCCTTCACCATCTTCGTCGCGCCCCGCGCACGCATGATGCCGAGCACCGCCTCGTTGGCCGCTTCGGCCGTGGCGGCCCAGTGCACGATCACGCCGTTGGCCTTCAGCTTCGCTTCCACCTGCGGCAGGTAGGTGTCGAGGTTCTCGACCACATGCTGCTTCACCTCGCCGGCGATGTGCCGGAGGCGGTCCGGATCGGGAAACTCGTCGTAGAGGAGCTTGGTGCGCTTCTCGTGCCCCTTCTTCGAACCATCATAAACCGCTGCCCGGGTGTCGGCCTTGAGCTCGGCGGAGAATTGATCGATCTGCTGGAAACGCATGGAAATTTTGGTGGGGCTGGGTTTACCCCTGCTACGGTTTGATCAGACCCGCGTTCTTGAGCGCATCGCGCAACACCTGGGCGACGTGCATGGTCTTGATCGGCTTGCCCTCCTGCTGGGCCATGCCGCCGAGATGCATCATGCAGCTCATGTCGCCCGAGACCAACACGTCGGGCTTCACCGCCCGGATGTGTTCCAGCTTTAGCGCGCCCATGCCCGCGGAGATATTGGGAAACGTCACCGAAAACGTGCCGCCAAATCCACAGCATTGTTCGCCTTCGCCGAATTCCACGATCTTCACGCCCTCGATGGACGACAACAGCGCCGTTGCCGCCGGACTGCTCTTCGTGCCGCGCGTGTGACACGCCCGGTGCAGCGCCACCGTCGCTTCGAAGCGACCCGGCCAGGTCTTCACGCCGAGTCCGTTGAAAATAAAGTCGCCCAGTTCCCACGTGCGCCGCCCCAGCGCCTCGACTTCGCCGAGGTCGTTTTCCTTCTCAAATTCCAATACCGCACCGTGAAACATCATCGCCGCGCACGAACCCGATGGCACCACCACTGGTTCGTCACCGGCGAAGGTCTTCACCGTGTGCCGCACGACCTTGCGCGAGGCCACCCAGTCGCCGCCGTTGAAGGCCGGTTGCCCGCAGCAGGTCTGTCCCTCGGGAAAGACCACCTCGACGCCGAGATATTCGAGAATTTGGACCGTGGCAGCCGCCACGTCGTCATAGAAGGCATCGCACAGGCAGGTCGCCATGAGCTGCACGCGTTTGCCAGTGATCGGTTTGCGCTCGGTGTTGAGCATGAAGAGCCAAAACCTGCGACACGCTCCGCGCCTTGCAATCGAAAATCCCGCGGCGCGTCTGGTGATTTTGCGCCAGCTTCTGGCACTCCTGCGGCCGCGAGTTTTTCCGTGACCACGCGCCTCACGTGGCGTTGCCTCTCCGTTCGTTTCTTACTTTCTGACTTTCCCGCCATCCGCCTTTCCCCGCGTCCGTCGTCTTACTTCGTCCCTTCTTTTCCGCCCATGCCTTCCACCGTTTTTTCCGCCGCCGTTGATCTCGGCGCCACCAGTGGCCGCGTCATCCTCGGCGCCTGGTCCAAAAACCGCCTTACCCTCACCGAAGTCCATCGCTTCCCGAATTCCTTTCGCACCCTCGGCGGCCATGACTACTGGGACCTCGGCACGCTCTGGCATGAAGCCCAAACCGGCCTCCGCAAGGCGGTCGCCGCCCTCCCCCGCGGCGCGAAGCTCGCCTCCGTCGGTGTCGACACCTGGGGGGTGGACTTCGCCCTCGTCAACGACGCCGGCCGCCTCGTCTTCCCGGTCCACGCCTACCGCGACGCCCGCTCGCAGCCCGGCCTGAAACGTCTCGCCCATACCCGTGCCGCCCTCGAGCGCGTCTACGCCGCCACCGGCATCCCCAACGTCTTCTACAACTCCTCGCTCCATCTCGAGGAGACCGTGGCCAACTGCCCCGCGATCACCGACCTCGCCACGCGCTGCCTCTTCCTGCCGGACTACTTCAATTACCTCCTCTCCGGCCGCATGGAGAACGAGCTCACCATCGCGAGCACCACCCAGCTCCTCGACGTGCACTCGACGGATTGGTCGCCGGCCGCCCTGCAGCACTTCCGCCTCCCGCCGCAGTGGTTTTCCCCGCCGATCAAGTCCGGCACCCGCCTCGGCAAAGTGAAAAACTTCCCCGAACTCGCCGGCACCCAGGTCATCGCCGTCCCCGGCCATGACACCGCCGCCGCCTACGATGCGATGCCCGCCTCGCCCGACGGCACCGACCTCTTCCTCAGCTCCGGCACCTGGTCGCTCGTCGGTTTCGAGAGTGATAAACCCGTCCTCGGCGCGGACGCCCTCGCCGCACGCATCTCCAACGAGCGCATCGGCGACGGCCGCTACCGCCCGCTCACCAACGTCATCGGCCTCTGGCTCCTCGAAGGCACCATGAAGGATTTCGCGACGCGCCCGCAAAACGATCAGGAGTGGGCCGCGCTCATCACCGCCGCGGAAAAACTCCCCGCTCCCGCCGCACTGCTCGATGTCGTCGACCCCGCGTTCACCAATCCCGCCTCGATGAAGGCCGCGATCGATGCGCAACTGAAGAAGCGCAAGCTCGCCACCCCGAAGAACCTCGCCGGCTACACGCGCCTCATCTGCGACTCTCTGGGCCGCGGCCACGCCGATGCCATGCGCGCCTTCGAACGCATGGCCGCGCGGAAATTCAAACGCGTCCTCATCGTCGGTGGCGGCTCGAAAAACCGCCTCCTCTGCCAGGCCACCGCCAACGAAACCGGCCTCCCCGTCGTGAGCTTCGCCTTGGAAGGCACCGCCGTCGGCAACCTCGCCAGCCAACTCATCTCCCTCGGCGCCGTGAAAGACCTCGCCACCTTCCGCCGCCACCTCGGCGCCGGCCTGAAGCAGACGGTCTACACGCCGCGGTAAGCGCCGCCATCCAGTCAGGGCTTCACCAGCCCTCAAGATCATCCTCCTAGTCGGTCTGACGGCGCTCACCAGTGCCCTGCGCGCACAAGACGACGTCGCCGCCGCGACGCTGACTAAGGTCGGCCAGATTGCGCCCGACTTCACAGCGCCGACGCTCAGCGGCGAAACTATCACCCTCTCGAAACTGCGCGGGCAAGTGGTGGTCCTGTCGTTTTTCGCGACGTGGTGCGGCCCGTGCAAAGCCGAGCTCCCGCACGTCGAAAAAGAGCTATGGCAGGAATTCCGCGCCCGGGGAATCACCGTAATCGCCGTCGATCGTGAAGAGCCGGCCCAGGTCATCGCCCCGTTCGTCAAACAACTCGGCCTGACCTTCCCCATCGTGACCGATCTCGACCGCAAAATTTACAGCCGCTACGCCACCGCCTATATCCCCCCGCGCCTACGTGATCGCGCCCGACGGCACCATCGCCTACCAAAGGGTCGGCAACAGCCCCGGCGAATTCGCCGCCATCGTGCAATCCGGCAAAGCCCAACTGGCGAAGATGAGGGCAAAGTAGTCGCGGGCGGAGTATAGTTTTGCGCAACCATAGCTAGCATCCAGCTCGCAGAAGTTCGTCGCTACCGCTCGCAGGGGCAAAACGTGGCAACCGTCACCGTTACTCAATGACGTTCGTCACAAACTGACCCGAAACGTCCCCACGATATCGGTTCTCTAGTCTAATCATTATCACGTGCTCCACAATTTCGTTCGTAAACGCGTAGCTAGTTACCGATCGGTCAAACTCATCGCGGAGTTCGTAACGCACAATCACTTCATCTGAAGCAATGCGGTCCGCAAACCGGCGGCAAACGGCTCGATACGTTGCGACCGAGGGATCAACCTTCCCACCGACTTCCCGAATCAGAACATCGTGAACGCGGCGGAGCCCATCGACATACTCTCGAGTCCAAAGCCGCAAGTCACCCGGGGACTTAAGCGCCTCAACCTCAGAAAGAACAGTGCCCTTAAAACTTCCGCTTTCGCGAAGCTTGTCGAAGTCGATCTCAGGTTTGATGTAGGTCTGACTGACTCGATCACCTACCTCACCCATAGCGCTTAGTTGGTAAACTAATCCACTGAGCGGAAATCCCCGGTGTTGAACGTAGTTGCGAAGCGCCTCCATAACTCGATAGCCAAGCGAGGTATCATACTGAGCGCTCGAAACCCTCACTACGGCTTCGCGGCCTGCGGGATTTGCTTCGTGGACGCGATTTGAGCGTCTGAATTCGAGATATAGCCGGCAAGACGAGAGGAAATTCGCGTAACGCCGATCCAAAAGGAGCCGGTGGCGCATAGCTCGGGTATGGCTTACATGACCGAGCAAGAGATCCTCTTGTGCAATCGAGAGTCTGCTCACTTCCAATTCACCATAGTTATCCAGCACCGCGCGAAATGTTTCCTCGGCCTCCACGTATCGAGCGAGGACGGCGGCCGCAGTGACGTCTGCACGGAATTCAACCTCGGAAAGTTCATCGGTGAATATCTGACGGCCGTCGAAGGCCCTCGCCACGAAACGGGGCTTTACAATGTGAGACATAGTAGAGTGCTAAATGCATCACTGCCATTCTTGATGGCCGTCAACCACGCGCAGTGGTGACTTTGTCAAAGATCCACGGTGCGTGGCCGTGGGCACCAGCCAAAGTCCATCGTGAACTACTCCCTTGGACAACTTAACCCCATCTGATTTTCCGGTTATTCGCTCTTAGCACACCTACTCCTCCCGCCGCCATGGACACTACAATTCGTAAGTATGGCGATGACAACGGCAGGATAGTATTCGGGGAGTTCGGGCGGGCAATCGGCTCAGCTTCGGGACCGTAGTCATAGATTGTGGTTTTGCAGATCCAGACCGGACGCCGGCGCCGCGCTTGACCATGTGGCGCTTTTGGCCACTTTGCTCGCCGTCATCATGCGCATCATTGCCCGCAAGTTTCTCGAGGCTGCTCAGCGGAGCCACCCCAAGGCCCGCGCGCCGCTCGATCACTGGTATCGGGTAACGCGAGCCGCACGCTGGAACAACTTTGTCGAAACTCGCCAAACTTTCGCCCACGCCGATCAGGTAACGGTCAGAAGCCGCCGAACCGTGACGGTGTTTAACCTCACCAATGACTTTCGCCTCATCACGGCCATTCACTACAATCGGCAAGAAGTGTTTACGCTGCGCTTTCTCACTCACGCCGACTACAGCAAGGACACTTGGAAAGACTCGCTATGAAAACGACCGCCGCGCCGATTAAGTTCTCCTCCCTGCCCAAGACCTACGCCGGCTTGGTCGCCCTGCATGTGCCCCGGCCCATCCACGATGCCTCCGCTTACGACAACGCCGTGGAAATCATCCACGCACTCGCGGGGTTCAAACTCAACGCCGACCAAGAGGACTACCTCGAACTCATGGCCCGGCTCGTGGAGGATTACGAACGCGCCCACTTATCCGAGCCCGCGCCAGTTTCCGGCCTCGCCATGCTCCAGTTTCTCTTGGAGCAAAATGGTCTCACGGGTGACGACTTGGGGCGCATCATCGGCCTGGATCGCTCCAGCGCCTACCGCATTTTGAAAGGCACGCGCAATCTGACCGCCGAGCATATCAAAAAGCTCTCGACCCGTTTCGTGGTGAGCGCCGACTTGCTGCTCGCTTAAGGGGGCAGCGCCCGGTCGCACCGTCGCGAAGCAAATGGCGGACGGCCACTCCGGTCGGCGGCGTAAGACGAGTAGCTCGGTGGTCGTCTTCCGCCATTTTTTGCCGATCCCATTGCCGATGTGGGCGCGGGGCTATTCGCAGAGACGCAAAAGGTTAAGCAACCTTCAGCGCTACCAACGCCGCCGTTTTTACCGATCTTTTGGCCGATCGCGCACGCGCGCGCTCGACGCAGTCACGCACGCGCACCTTCGCCCTTGCCGAGCACTGGGCGGAGGGACGCACGCATGAGCCGGAAGGGAGAACAGGAAAATTGCTGAAACTAATGCGGGCAACGACGACCTCATTGGCACCTCTCCTTCGATTCAGTCCGCGGGTTCAGCAGGCATCCCTCAACTTCCCCTGCACGACGTTCCGCTCGCCCAAGAAAAACGCGCCACCCCTGACGGAGCGGCGCGTTGAGCACGCAGGCCTGTTTTGATCCGTCGCCCGTTAGGCCGCGGCGGCCGTCAACTCCCGCTGGGTCACCGCCGGCGTGATCGTCACCTGCGTCGTTGTTCCGATCGTCGACTTCTCAGCGTCTTCCGCCGGATCTTCCGTGGTCCGCGTGGCGGGACGATCCACGATATCACGCGCCGCGAGGTAGCGCTCGTAGTAGACGGGGTCCGTCCGGGCATATGCCGTCATCAGCGGATCGATCTCCGTCTTCAGCAGCCGATTGGTCTCGCGAAAGGCCACCAACAACCCGGCCGTGGCCGCGCGTTTCGCGCCCACGACGTCACGGGGCAAGAGGAGCATGTTCGCCGCATCGGCGACCCTCGCTTCCAACGCGGCGACCACGGGCTCGGTGATGGCGGAATCAGCGAGGTTCGGCAGTTCCGCACGCACCGCCTTCGCCACGTTTTCGCAAACCTTCAGGCGGTCGTCGAAGCGCGCCACGCTCAGGTCCCGCGCCCGCAAGCGCACATCCTCAACGAGCCCCTGGCGCCCGTGCTGGCGGGCCGCACCCCGGGCCAGTGCTGCGACGCGCACCGTCTCCTCTGCCAGGGCCAGAAACGCCGCGTCGCGCACGGCGAGCACGCCCGCCAGCCCCCGGCTCTGCTGGAAATCGAGGTCGTCGATCGCCGTGATCTGTTTCTCCAACGCGGTGGCGAGCGCCGCGATGATGGGCTCGTCTGCGCCCGTGGCCGGTCGAGCGGCGATGACCGTAACGGTGTTACGGAGCATGCCGCGGTAGTTCTTCTGTTTCGTCGTCATACTAAATCCTGAACTTTATCTGTGAGTAATGAAGGTTTCGTGACTCGACCCCGTCAGGGCCGAACATGCGCAAAGGGAAAACCCGCGCTGCCAGAGCAGCCGAGTGGCTAAACCGCGGCGGAGAAGGCGATACCGCCGACCGCGGAGGCACTCTCGCCTGGCCCGCGCAGCCGGAGCCCCTTGCGTCGATGTCGGCGCGGACGATGTGAGACGAGGACGGTGCCTGCATGCCACCCACTATAGCTAGGGGGGAGGGACATTTACGGGGTCTCCCCCTCCCTTTTTTACGCAGGTTCGCCTGCTCCCTAAATTTTATCGCTGCAGTGAGTTAAGACTTATCTTGCCCTCGAAAACCGCGAAACGCTGAAAAATTGTGAGATCTAATTTCGGCCTTTTTGTCTCCGCCGGTGCTTCATCCTCCTCCGCCGAGAGTTTTGGCCGATCCGCCTCCCGATCGCACCGATTTCCCCTTCGCCAGCCGCGATCTACTCCCCACCAGAGTCGATTTACCCTCCGCCAGAGTCGATTTACCCTCCGCCAGAGTCGATTTACCCTCCGCCAGCTTCGTCCGACGGTTCGACAGCTCCGACTTACTCTTCGCCAGACCCGATTTACACTTTGCCAGACCCGATTTACACTTTGCCAGACTCGTCCGACACTTCGTCAGACCCGATCTACACTTCGTCAGACCCGTCCGACGCTTCGCCAGCGACGATTTACTCCTCGCCAGCTCCGTCCGACCACGCGTCAGACCCGATTTACGCTCCGCCAGCAACGATCTACACTTCGACTGACCAGATTTACACGTGGCCAGCGCCGTCAGACGCTTCGTCAGACCCGACCTACACTTTGTCAGACCCGACTATCACATCGTCAGGCTCGCCCGACACCTCACCCGCTCCAATTTACGTTTCGCCAGACCCAATCTACCTTTCACCGACGCCGATTTACACTCCGGCAGGGCCGACCCGGCGGCCGCCGGTGCAGCACGCCGAATGAAGCGACGACGACCACCGCACTTTCCGACGACGCGACTGAGCGTTGCCGGCAGGCCTCAGGCACGCAGCACCGATCTGAGCTCGGCGCCCCTGCTCCTCACCAAATCTCGACGCGCTCGGCTTTCGCGCGGCGCATCCGGGAGCCCTCGGGGATCGCAAAGGCGGCGGCAAACTCCTCGAGATTGGCGAGCGGGCCGATCACCCGATACTGGGCCGGGGAATGCGGATCCGTCTGCACGTAGAGGCGCGCCGTCTCCGGGCGTTGATTCGTGCGCCAGATGGTGCCCCAGCTGAGGAAGAATCGCTGGGACGGCGTAAAGCCATCGATCTTCTCCGGCGCGGGCTTCTCCTTCAACGCCGCCTGCAAGGCCGCGTAGGCGATCTTCAGGCCGCCGAGATCGGCGATGTTTTCCCCTTGGGTGAGTTCGCCGTTCACCTTGAGGTCGTCGATCGCGACGTAGGCGGAGAACTGTTTGATGATGCGGGCTGAGCGGGCCGTGAACTGGTCGCTGCTTTCCTTCGTCCACCAGTCCGTGAGATTGCCGACCGCGTCGAACTGCCGGCCCTGATCGTCGAAGCCGTGGGTCATTTCGTGCCCGATCACGCCGCCGATGCCACCGTAGTTTACGGCCTCGTCGGCCTTGGGATCGAAGAAGGGCGGCTGCAGAATGCCGGCGGGAAACACGACCTCGTTGAGCTGGGGATTGTAGTAGGCGTTCACCGTGGGCGGCGTCATCGCCCATTCGGCGCGATCCACGGGCTTGCCGATTTTGGCGAGGTCGCGACGAAAACCAAACTCGGAGGCGCGCTGCACATTGAGCACGAAGGAATCCCGCGCGATGCCGGCCGGCGCGTAGTCGATCCACTTGTCGGGATAGCCGATCTTCACGGTAAACGCATCGAGTTTCTTGAGCGCTTCGCCGCGCGTGGCCTCATCCATCCACGGCAGCGTCTTGAGCCGCTCGCGGAGCGCGACCTGGAGATTGCCGACGAGCTTGAGCACCTGCGCCTTCGATTCGGCCGGGAAATACTCGGCGGTATAGAGCTGACCGAGAGCCTCGCCGACCGAGCCATCCACGCGCTGGAGCACGCGCTTCCACCGCTCGCGCATTTTCTGCTGCCCGGTCAGGGTCTTGCCGTAGAACGCGAAATTCTCCTCCACAAAGGCTGCGCTCAGGTAGGGCGCGGAGGCGTGGAGCAGGTGCCAGCGCAGGTAGGAGCGCCAGTCGTAGATGGAGGTGGCGGTGAGTTGCTCATCCATCGCCTTGAGGTAGCCGGGCTGCCCCACATCGATGTCGCCCGGGCGGTCCAACCCGATCGCCGCGAAATAATTTCTCCAATTGAAGTTCGGCGTGAGCTTCTGGAGCTCATTCACGGTCATCCGATTGTAGTTGGCCACCGGATCGCGGAGTTCGACGCGTTTCTTGGAGCCTTCAGCGAGGGCGGTCTCGAGGCGGACGACGGCCTGGGCGCTCGCCTTCGCATTTGCGGGCACGTCACCGGCGAGTTCGAACAACTTGGCGATGTGGGCGGCGTAGTCGGCGCGCAGCTTCTTGGATTTTTCGTCGTCGCGGAAATAATAGTCGCGCTCCGGCAGGCCGAGTCCGCCCTGGCCGATCGCGGTGATGATCATCGTGCTGTTCTTCGGGTCCTGCTCGGACTCGAGGACGAAGGGCACCCGTATCACCCGGCGGTGGAGCCGCGCAATCTCCGCCTGCAAGCTCGGGCCATCCTTGATCGCGGCGATCCGCGCGAGATCCGGCTGAAGGGGCTTGATGCCCGCGGCATCGATGGCGGCCTCGTCCATGCCGGAGCCGTAAAAATCGCCCACGATCTTCTCGACGGGCGTCGTGCTCTTGGCCGCCACGCGCTCCAGGATTTTACGGAGGTTGGCCTTGTTCCGCTCGTCGATCTCGTTGAAGGCACCCCAGGAGGTTTGCTCGGCGGGGATCGGGTTGGCCTTCAGCCAGCCGCCGTTGACGTGCTGGTAGAAGTCATCCTGCGGTTTGACCGCGGGGTCGAAGTTCTTGAGGTCGACTTCCGCCCGCACTCCGGCCGCGATGGGCAAGAGAATCGCCGCCATCCAGGTGATGTGTTTTCGCATGCGCCCATTCATCCGGGGTCGAATCGCGGAGCAAGCGTCGTCTCCCTTTTTGGACTAAAACGAGGGAAACACCTTAAGCAGCGGACGCTGGTGCCGATAGTCGAAATGACGCCCTGCGCCTTGGGGCCCGACCATCTCCCAACGCCCTCCTCCCCATCCGGTAAACGACCGCCCCACGGCCATGCTCACCTTAAACAAATACAGCATAGATGTTCCTGCGACTAGCGACGTCGAGGACGCCTCGCCGGCCCCATCCATGCCGAAGGCTCTTCAGGCCCCCTTGGAGAAAACGCTCTGGCCGATCTACGATCTGGCGCTGGTCTTCGTCTTCGTCTGCCTGCTGGTCGCCGCGATTTTTGTCGCTTGGCAACGTTTCGCCCACGTCGACGCCCGGGAACAGCTCATCGCCGATTTCGCCGCCGCGGAGGAGGCCTTTCTCATCCATCTCCAGATCAACGGTAAGGCTCCCGCCGATGCCCCGCCGGGCCGGGTGCCCGCCGGCATGCAGCCTTCTCTCACCAAATTTGATTGGACAGCGCCCTCGGCCTTGGGCGGCCATTTCCGCTGGTCCCCTCTGCCGCCCACCGCCGACCCGGCAGCCACTGAGGCACCCGCCCAGCCTCCCGGCGGCACCCTGACGCTCACGGCCTTCCCTCCTTCCCCTCCCCTCCGCCTTACTCTCGCCGATCTCCTTGAGATCGACCGGCGCCTGGACGACGGCGACCTCACCACCGGAAAATTTCGCATCGGATTCAACGGCTGGCCCGTCCTCACGGTCCTAGCCAAACGCTAGCCGCTATGTTCCGGACGACCCTCGTAAACCTCTCTACTGACGCCACCCAGGCCTCGCCCGACTTCGGTCCACGTTCGCTCGGCACACAGTCTCGCGACGAGGTCCGCGCCTTGCTCGAACAGTTCCGGTTACTCAACGCCGCAGACAACGCCAAGGCCGACCCCGAAATCATCCTCGAGACACGGCGCCAAAAACATCTCGTCCGCACGGGGCAAAACCGGCTCCACCTCTACGACCCGCGCGATGCGCTCGCTCCCGCCCTGGTGCTCTCCGTCGACGAGATCATCGCGGAGCTCGATGGCACCGCCGCCGCCGCCCGCACCCGCGCCCCCTTTGTCGCACCCGCCGCAGCAGTCGACGAAGGCACTACTCCGGTCCGCCTCCCCCCGCCTCGGACCGCCCTCCGTTCGTCGCATCGTCTCGCACTCGGCCTCATGGCCGCGTGCTCGGCCGGCTATCTGGTTTTCGCGCTGGGCTTCGCCGACCCCGATTCCCCGGCCGATGAATTTCAACTTCTCGCCGATGAGCCGTCCAGCGAACGCGCACGCACCGAACTCTCCGGGGTTTACATGACCGGACCGAATCCCGGCGCCCACGGTGTAGCCCTGGCATCCGACGGCAACATCAAGCTGTTTCAAAACAATGACGACGGTGCCCCCAGCTTGATCCGCGACACCTACCGCGTCGGTAAACTTGGAACGCAACTCGCTGTCCGTGGCACCTCCACGAACGTGACCCTCCGTTTTGAGGGGACTGCACTACTCACGACCGGCGGGGAAACCTACCATCGTCTGCCGTAAGTCTTCCCTGCCGACAGGAAAAAATTAGCAGAAATACGGCTTTTCAGTCAGGGCTCTAAACTTCGCATCGGCGGGGCCGATTCCCCCGTATCTTCACGATGTCCACGCCGCATCCCTCCCCACTGAGGAGCAGCATCGCCGCCTTGCCAAGACGGCAGCGTGGCCCGGGCGCGTTTACCCTTCTGGAAGTCATGATGGCCGTGACCATCCTGGCGCTCACGATTACCACGGCGATCACCACCATGCAGCGGGCGTTCAACAACCTCGACGCCACCCGCAATGTCGACATCGGCTGCCGTATCCTGCAGTGCCAGATGGAAAAGGAGCGGCTCCTGACTTGGGCCCAGGTCAGCGATGCCACCTACAAGGCCGCGATCGACTCTGCCTTCACCGGAGATCCAACGGTGGCCGGTCGATTTTCTCTCTCCCGCCAGACCGCCCTTGTGGCGAATCGCGGGGGCAAACTCCTCCAAATCACCCTCACGGTGACGTGGAAGAACTACGACGGTCACTCCTCCAGCCGGAGCCAGACCACCTACTACGGCAATGGCGGCCTCTATACCTATCTCACGTCCCAGAAGTAGGTCTCGCCGTGACTGCTCCGCGTTCACGCTCATCGAGCTGATGATTGGATGCACGATCAGCTCGTTTGTGTTGGCCGCCGTGCTGGGGGCCAATCTGCAGCTCATCAAAAGCGGCCTCCGCGTGACCCAATACTCGGAAATGGACGCCCAAGTGCGGCGTAGCCTCGAACAGCTCGCCATCGACGCCAAAGCAGCCAGCGCCGTCACCTATAACGGTTCGGGGGATATCACGATCACGGTCGACGAGAGTGATGGCACCACGAGCCAGTTCACGTATGCGTGGAACAGCTCCACCAAGGTTTTCTACCGCGTCAACGGCGCGAGCAGCAGCGGCTCCACTGGGAAAATCAACCTCGCCACCGGCGTCACGGCGCTGACGTTTTCGCGCTTGGATACCAGCGGCTCCGCCACCTCCTCCGATGGCGCCACCAAACGCCTGCAAATTTCGATGACCCTCTCGCGGACTTCCACCCTGGGGGCCGCCGCTGTCTCGAAATCCGCCAACAGCTACACGCTGCGCAACAAGCCCGTATCATGAACCGCGCCCATTCCCGTTCGACTCTCTCATCCGCTCGCCACCGCAGCATAGGCGGCAGTCTCCTGATTAGCGCGATGCTTATCTCGACCGCGATTGCGCTCGGCCTGGCGAGCTACCTCCGGGTCAGCTACAATAGCTCCAAGGTCTCCGACCGGACCTACTATCTCAACGCCGCGGCCAATCTCGCCGAGGCCGGCCTGGAGGAGGGCATCTACTGCTACCGACTCGTCGACGGCGGCACGGTGGTCTCGACCGCGTGGAGCGGTTGGACCACCGCGTCAGGCAACGCCACGCTCACGCTCCCGTCGTTCAATCTCGGCAATAACGCCGTCGGGATAGTGAAAATTTTCGTCATCGGTTACGACGGCGTCAGCAGCACGCCCGCCTGTATCTCTCAAGCGACCATCACCCCCCTTGACGGCAGTCCCGTCGTCAAAAAAACGCTGAAATGCACCCTTAAGAAAACCGGCGGCTATAACGCCGCCATTCTCACCAAGACGAGCCTCAGCCTTGGCTCTAGCTGCCTCGTCGACAGTTTTAACTCCAACCCAGGCAACCAGTCCAGCGATGACGATAGCTGGAAACGTCTGACCTACGACGACTGCAAAGTTAATCCCGGCAGCAACGGCAATCTCATCTCCACCGGCTCCACTGGCACGATCACGCTCGGCTCAGGCGCGAAGGTCCAAGGCAATGTATTGCTCGCTGCGAGTTCCAACACGATCAACGCCTCCCAGGTGAGCGGCAGCATCATCAACAAATACACCAGCACCCCCTTCCCCAGTTACAGCACGCCCACATTTTCGGGCATGAACATCAACTATATCGTCTTTTCCTCAATCCCGGCCGACCTTCCGGCGTCGGGAGATAGGATTTCACCGGACGGACGCTACTACTACATGGCAATAACCCAGCAGCTTGGGAAAACGAAAATCGCCGCTGGGAAAAATGTCACGATGCTCGTCCTGAATATGACTGGGGGCCTCGAAGTGGACACCGGCGCCACCTGCATAGTCTGGTCCCTAGGGGATATCACCACCACGGGCAGCACCGGCTTTACAAATAAAAACTGGGCGGGCGCGCTCCAAGTCTTCGGCATTTTGACAACCAAGGTTACGCTCGGCCATTCCCCCGACACCGTCGGCTGCTTCTACGCCCCGCTCGCAACCGTGACCCTTAACGGCGGCGGAACGTCAAAGCAATTCACGGGCGCCATCATTGCCGATACATTTAGCACGGCCGCCGGCTGGAGCTTCCACTACGACGAGGCGCTCACTACCGGCAGTAACAAAGTCGGCACCGGCTGGTCCCTCCTGAAATGGTATGACCTCCAGGGAACCAGCGAGCTGACCACGCTGGCCACCACTACGAGCGGTTTCCTCAAGTAGACCGACGCCTACCAAATCGTCACGCGCTCCGCGGCCGGGCGGCGCATGGGCGAGCCCTCCGGGATATCGAAGGCGCGGGCAAACTCGTCGAGATTGGAGAGCGGTCCCCGCACGCGGAACTCACCGGGCGAGTGCGGATCGGTCGCGGCGCGGAGGCGGGAGGCTTCGGGCCGCGAGTTGACCCGCCAAATCGTCGCATAGCTCAGGAAGAACCGCTGCTCGGGTGTAAACCCATCGATCTTGGTCCGGGGCTTGTCCGCGAGCGCCCGTTGCAAGGCCCCGTAGGCAATCTTCACGCCGCCGAGATCAGCGATGTTTTCTCCCTGCGTAAGCTCGCCGTTCAGCGTGAGACCGGGAATGGGCGAGTAGGCGGAGAACTGCTTCACAATGGCGGTCGTCCGGAGCTTGAAATTCTTCGCGCTCTCCTCGGACCACCAGTTGCTCAGGTTGCCCTGCGCATCGTATTTCGCCCCGCTGTCGTCGAAGCCATGCGTCATCTCGTGGCCGATCACGGCGCCGATGCCACCGTAATTCAGCGCATCGTCGGCCTGCAGGTCGAAGAAGGGCGGCTGGAGAATGCCGGCGGGAAACACGATCTCGTTGCTCGTGGGGCGGTAGTAGGCGTTGACGGTCGGGGGCGTCATGCCCCACTGGCTGCGATCCACCAACTCGCCGATCCGCGCCAGCCGACGGGCGACCTCGGCCGTATCGGACCGCACGATGTTGCCGAAGAAATCATCCGGCGCGATGCGGACCGCACTGTAGTCACGCCACTTGTCAGGATAGCCGATCTTCACCGAGAAGGCCTCGAGCTTTGCCAACGCCTTCGCCCGGGTGGGCGCGTCCATCCAGTCGAGCGCGTTCAAACGCTCGCGCAGCGACGCGCGTAGATCCTCCACGAGGCGGGCCATGCGCTCCTTGGCGGCCGGCGGGAAATACGCGGCGACGTAGAGCTGGCCGAGCGCCTCCCCGAGCTGGCCATCAACGACGGTGACGACCCGCTTCCAACGCGGCTTCATCTCGGTGACGCCGTTGAGCACCGTGCTGTTGAAGGAGAAACTCTCCCGCTCAAACGGCTCGCTCAAATACGGCGCCGCGTGGCGCACGAGATGCCAGCACAGGTAGGCCTGCCAGTCGACCGCAGGCACCGTGTTCAGCGCAGCCTCGAAGCCCTTGAAAAATTCGGGATGCGCAAGATTCAGCTCCGTGAAAGCAGGCGCCTGGCGAGCGGCCAGGTAGGCGGTGAAATCAATCCCGGGCGTTTTCGCCACGGCCTCCGCCAGGGCCATCTTGTGGTAGCTGCGGTAGGGATCGCGCAGTTGGACGCGGGCCAGGGTGTTGAGCGCGAGCTTGGTCTCGAGCGCCATGACCGACTGGGCGGCGACTGTGGCCGCCTCCCGCGTTTCACCGAGCAGCACAAAGAGGTTGGCGATGTGGGCCACGTAGGCCTGACGGATCTTCAGCGACTTCTCGTCATCGTTAAAATAATAGCCGCGCTCGGGCAGACCGAGGCCGCCCTGAGCCAAGATGGCGATCTCGCGCTCGCTCTGCTTGAGATCGGGCGAGCTGCCGAAGCGGAAGCCAACGCTAACCCCAAACGACTGCAAACGCGCCATCGCACTCAAAACGTCGGCTGGCGTTTTGACGGCCTTGAGTCGCTCGAGCTCCGGCTGGAGTGGCTTGGCCCCGGCGGCATTGAGCGCGGCGACATCCATGCCACTGGTAAACAAATCCCCCACCTTCTTCTCGATCGGGGTGGCGCTCGCCCCTTTCGCCGCGGCGGCTTCGCACAGGGCGCGCAGATTCTTTTGGTTTTCCTCGCTGAGCTGGACGAAACCGCCCCAGCGCGACTGATCGGCCGGGACCGGGTTTTCCTTCAGCCAGGTGCCGTTCACATACCGGTAAAAGTCGTCCTGCGGTTTCACTGTCAGGTCGAAGTTCTTGAGGTCAATCCCGGCTCGCAGCAGCCCGGCCGGCAGCGCTGCCGCTACCAACAGAGCGGTCAAAAAACGTTTTGTCATAACACCACCAATCGGCGGGTGCGTTGGCCCGCAAGCGCTTTATGACACAAGGCCGACCGCCACAGCACCGGCTCAATCGCGGTCGGCGGGAATCGAATTCGCGGCCACCAAGTTGGCGGCCAGCCCGCGTGACAGTTGGTAGACCTCGATCCGGGCATTCTGGAAGACCAAGGGATGGATCGAGGCATCGACCCGCGCCCCATCGGCCAGACTCCGGTCCACCACGGCATAGGTCGGCGACCCGACACTGATGATCATCGGGTCGAGCGGCCGGCCACGGTAGAAGAAGCCGGCGGCCATGTTGGCCCGGATGCGAGCCCGCGTGGTGTCCATGATGTAGTTATGGCCCTCGAACCACAGCCGGCGCTCCGACAAGGCCGAATAGTAAAAGTGCACGCCGGCGAGGGTGCGATCCAGCGCGCCCCAGTGATCCTTCTTCATGTTCTCCAGCGTAAACGCATTGGTCACGAGCACGGCGTTTCGATCCGTGTTGTTGCGCACCCACCGCAGCGCCTCGTGCAGCTGTCGCATGGAATCATCGGCCGGGGCCTTGGGCGGCGTAGCCAGCCACAGGGCAAAGCCGGTGTGATTGCGCGAGAGCCACAATCTCGCCTGCACCGCCACGGCCACCAGGCAAAGGGCCGAACCGGCGACAACCACCAATCGACGCCAACTACCTGGCAAGGCGAAGGAACCGGGGCCCCTCGTCGCCCTAGGAACACGCTCAATCCGCCAACGTTGCACCCGCTCATAGGCCTCGATGATCGCGGCTCCGGCGAGCGCGGCCATCGGGAGGCGGATCATCAAGATCAGATAGAGTTCGCCATAGCTATTGAGCTCCATGAGCAGCCCCATACTCGCACTGGCCACAAAAAATGCCCCCAGCCAGGCCACCAGGGGCTCTTGGCCGCGACGTTGGCCCCACCAGAGGTAGGGAATCGCCAGCAGGCGCACCCCGCAGGTGCCCGCAAACACGACCGACGCACAGGCCAGGGCTGCCAGGGGATGGGCCAGCGCGTCGGGCAACCACCGTGCCAGACCCTGCTGCCACAACGGCAGGTAGGTCCGCCAAAACTCCGTCAATTCAAAGACATGAAACGGCCGGAAGGCCGCATCGCCCGTGCGCCACGACGACATCGTGACCGCATAGACGGCGGCAAAGGCCAACCCCATCACCACACCGAAGACCGCCAGGCGCTGGGGAAACGTCCGCTCGCGGGCCCAGCGCCACCCAAACCACAGGGCCAGTGCGCACAGCATCACGGGCAACAAGGTGCCCTTGGCCCCCGTGCCGGCCGCGGCCAACAGCCCCAACCAGGCCACATGCCACCCGGTGCAACGCTTTTGCCGGGCACAATAGTCCACGGCCAAGAGGAGCGCCCCGCAGTAGACCATACCGAAAAAGAAAGTCGGGCTGACGAACAGCCACCGGATGAACAGCCCCAGAAACATGCTCTGGCCGTAGGAGGCCGAAAACGACACCTCGCTCACGGCCACCAGCAATAGCGCCGCAATCACACCGGCCCACGGGCTCCGGGCGACGCGACGCCCCAACACATAGGCCTGAGCCACGAGAATCGCACCGAGCGGCAGCATCACGAGCCGCAGCAGGATCACCGTGAGCTCCACGCCAGTCGTGGCGGACGCCGCGGCGGCGTGCACCATCAGGAAATAGTGATACTGCAGCGGCGTGCCGGACAAACTCGGATCATTCAGCGGCCAGTTGTTTTTGATCACCGCGGCCCGGCTCACGAGGTAGACCCAATCGTGGAAGATCGCCCGCGACGGTAATCCCAACGAGAGCGGCGACTCGGCAAACATCTGGCTGGCCGCCATCACGACCGTCGCGAGAAACGCCACCATCAACCCCAGCGCCAAACCGGCATGGGAACCAGAAAGGCGCACCTGCACCGGCCATGCGTTTTTCTTCCTCCACCACCAGGCACCCAAGGCCAACCAAATCACCGGCACAAAAGGATACACCCCTCGCAGATCCAGCGCGGCGAGGGCTAGATAGGAAAATATCTCCACGGCAAATCCCGTCGGCACCGCCAGGGCCAATGCCACCATCAGTGAGATCGGCCCCCGCTTGAGCAGCGCCAAAATCACGACGCCGGGCAACACGATGTAAGCGGCGAAATAAGCGAAATAGCGGACTACGGCACCGAAGTCATAGCCACAGGCCCGCGCCACGATCGCGAACGCAACCGCCAGCAACGTCACGCAGGCTTTCCAGATGACGCCGGGCGCGAACCGCGGCCATAGGGCACGAAGAATACTACGTTCAAACAACAACACGACAGGGGGAAGGGTTAGGGGACGGGGAAACGAGGCCACAGCGCCAGGCGAAGCACTGCGGATTAATTACAGTCTAGTTTGCAGCTAACCGTAGATTAATCGCCGTCACGCAATTCCCGTCGACCAGTGAACGCAACGCCGAATCGCAAAATGACGGCGGACCGTCCGCAACCGACTCTCCCGCGCCGTTCTACGTCATCGATTCTCCCGCGGCTTCCATCCGCCCAACACGTGCCCCACGTCGCGCATCGCGGCTGCCTCCCGCTCATCGAGCTGGCGTGACGCCGGCAGACGGGAACTTACATCGAGCGAATGGCCCGCCAAATCCGAGGTGTGATACTCCCAAAAACGCACGTGCTCGGCCGGCCCCACCGTCGCCGCGCCCGGCGCTTTGTCCAAGGTCCACCCCACCGGGCTCAAGAAACTTCCGATCTTGCAATCGATGAAGGCGACATGGCTGTGCGGAAACCGCACCGGCTCGATCCGCGCGAGCACGTAACGCTCGATGCCCGGCGCACCCGTGAGGGTGCAGTCCACAAACACATAACCATAGTGGGCCGCGTCGTTCCGCGACTGGACCAAATAGCCATTGTAGAGCGAGTGAAACGTGCAGTGGTCGAAATAGACCGTGCCTCCGCCCCACACGTAATCGACATCCCCTTCGACATAGCAGTCCCGCACAAAGACGCGGCCATCGAGCCGCAGCGTGTCCTGGAAGCTCTTGAAATCGCAGTCCCGCAAGATCACGCGGTCGGCCCGGACCCGGATCGCCTCGGCCTGCGTGCCGCCCTTCGGCGTCGTATTGTGGAGCGTGACGTTCTCGAGCACGAAATCATCTGCCTCGGCGGAAAACATTTCGCGGCGGCGCGGGTTGAGTTTCGCGTTATTCGTCGCGGCGATGATCGTGCCGCGGCGGTCCTCACCGCGGAGCGTGAGGTTTTTCTTTTCGGGAGAAACCACCACCAGTTCGGCATAGGTGCCGCGGCGCACCGTGATCGTCGTGCGCGTGGTGGAATCACTGGGCGAGGCATCCACCGCCGCCTGGATCGTCTTGAAATCACCCGAGCCATCGGCAGCTACGACGAGATCTTTGGCGGAACCGCCCACCGCCAGGATTAGGGCGAAAACGGGCGCGAGGCGGCGAATGATTATCATGGGACTTCGTAAACTTCGATGAGTGCGATCCCGGTGGCGCCGCCGCCACCGGTAACCTGCGCGGTGTAGTTGCCCGGCGCGAGTTCGACGAGCAGCGCACTGTCAGCGCTGCCCGTGGTGAGCGGAAATGCCCCGACCTGGGCGGCGACGCGCGCGATCTCCAGCGCGTTGGCCGCGGCCGTCCAGTTTACATTGCTCCTGAACGCCACGCCCCGCTCATCGAAGAGGGTGAGCTGGGCTTCGGCGAGCGCGCCCGGCAAACCGAACCCGCCAAGCGTCGGGCCGATGGCGCGGATGAGCAGCGGCTTGGTCGCGCCCGGCGCCCCGGCGACCGTCATGCCGGCGATGAGCGTGGCATCGCCGGTGCCGACAAACGCCCGTGAGGAAAGATTGGCGAGGCGCGCGCCGGCATCGGTGGGGGCCAGATCGTAGATCTCCACGAGTCCGTTGCCCGCGCGGCCGGCGGCGTCGCTCATCACCGTCGTGTAACCGCCGGGCGCGAGGGACTGCACGAGCGCGGAATCGGCCGACGTGGGCGACAGGGCGAAGACGCGCGCCGTGGTATTCGCGGCCGTAATCGCGGCCGGCGAGGGAGCGGTGGTCCAGCCGGTGTTGGCGGAAAAGGCCGTCGCCGCGCCCGCGCGAAAGAGCTCCAACCGCGGCGCCGGCAATACGTCGCGCACGCCGAACACTCCCAGCAGCGGCCCAATGGCCCGCGCAAGCACGGGTTTCGAGGCTGCTCCGCTCACCACAAAGCCGACAATCACCGCACCATCTCCGCCGGTCGCACGGGCTCGCGTCGATAGCCCGGTGAGCCGCTCGGCCCGCGGGGCGGCGCTCGGGACCGTAAGCTGCGGGGTGAAACCGAGCACAAACGCCGGGTCACGATACTGAGCCGCGAGCACGGCGTCGATCTGCCGCGAGGAGGCGTGCCGGCGCGAGACGTCGAGTGGGGCTCCGTTGAGATCGAAGGATTGAAACTCCCAAAATTGGAGATCGGGACCGGTGGTGGCGTTGTCGAGTTGCCACCCCTGCGGCGTGATATGCGGGCCCATCGCACAGTTGAGAAAGACGACCTGCGAGTAGGGCCAAGTATTCGCGACGCCGGCGCGCGGATCAATGCGCGCGAGGAAAGAATTGGTCACGCCCGCGGCAGCGGTGAGGCGGCAGTCAACGTAGACGTTGCCCTTGCCGGTCTGACTATTGCGCACCTGTGCGTAATAGCCGGCGTTGAGCGCGCGAAGTTCGCAGCGGCGGAAAAAACACGCGCCACCACCCCACATGAAGTCCACATCACCCTCGATCAGGCTGTCGGTCACGAAGAGCGAGCCGTTCCACAAAAGCGTGTCTTGAAAGCTCGTGAGCGTCACGCGGTCGAAGACGACGCGCTGGCCGTTGCCGCGGATCGCCTCGGCCTGCGAACCGCCGCGCGGCGTGGCATTGCGGAGCGTGATGGTCTCGAGGACGAAATCGTTGGCATCGCAGGCGACCATCGTGCGGTTGTTGCCGCTGTTGAAATTATTGTTGTTGGCGTAGGTGATGACCGTGCCCGTGCGATCTTCGCCGCGCAGCGTGATGAAGGGCTTCGCAGAGCCGATGTAGACAATCTCGCGGTAGGTGCCGCGGCGCACGGTGATGACGGTGCGGGCGGTGTTATTCCGCGGCACAAAATCAATCGCGCCCTGCACTGTGCAAAAATCACCCGAGCCATCGGCGGCGACGACGAGCGACGTCGCCCCGGCCACCGGGCCGCTCGCGCGTGTGGCGAAACGAAACGTGGTCTTGTCGGCGATGCCGGGAAAGGCCGGACCGCTCCCCGCCTCGGCGAACACCGATGCTTCGATGGTGACGTAGTAGGTCTGCCCGTAGGCGAGCACGCCGGCGCGCGGAAAAATCGTCGCGGTCGCGCCGCTTACGATGATCGGCAGATAGTTGTAGGGCGTCCCGTTGGTGCCGATGAGCCGCGTCTGCGTCGCGCTCGCGAGATCGATGGTGTCGACGACCGCATCAGTCGCCGCATTGAGAATCTGGACCCGACCTGCGGTGCCGAGCCGCGGGGCCGCATCAAACGTCAGCGTGAGCAGCGTATCGGTGCACGCGCCGACGGAACCGTTAGCCGGTGAAACGCCGACGACCGAAAGCGCAAACGCGGGACCGGCCAGCAGGGACGCAAAGAAGACGAAAAGACGAAAGACGTGGGGCACGAACCGCACCGTGAAACACCTCGGTGTTTCTTGTCGATGCGGTTCGTCGCCGGACGGTCCGTGCGGCGGCCACTATCCGATTCAATAAGTGAGAACCCGTAGTCCCGGCACGCGGGAAAAAGCACTGTCACGGGTCACGAGCGGCAACCCATGACGCAAGGCGAGGCCCGCGATCCACAAATCATTTTCGCCCATCTCAAACGGAAGCTCCGCCTGCAACCGTCCCGCATAAATCGCATCCTCCCGGCCGAGAGCAATCGTTCGATAACCACGAAAGAACCGACGTAGGGCCGGCCCACTTGCGCCACCCACGGCAAATTCGCCGATCGTCACGGTCGCTACGCATTTGGCGTGTCCGCGGTTTGCCCTGAGAAACGCTGCCGCCGAACCTGCCTGCCCGGCCAGCACCTCGTGTTCGAGGTCGATGAAGAAGCTCGTATCAAACAGCACCGGCGGGGCGCCGCGAACGCGGCGGATTCTTTTGCCGCGCCTTCACACGAGCGCGTCCCTCGGGCGTAAAGAGCCCCTTGCCGCCAAACTCGGCGAACAGCGCGTCAATCTGCTCTGACGGATCGTAACTCGCCTCCGCATGAGCGGCGAACACGCGACGCACGACATCACCGTAGGATTCGCGCGGAAGCTTTTCGCGCTTGAGCAGCTGGAACGCGGCCACATCGACGCTGACGCTCTTGAGTTTCATCACGCAGGAGCAAACACCCGGGAAGCTCCCGGCGTCAATCCGCGCCGCGTGTTTCCCGCTTTGCCCACGCGTTCACAAAAAGGCGCAGCCGCGAGGATCGCAGGCTGCGCTTGGTGATGTTGTCCGCCGAAAGGCTACGTCCTCAGCGCAGGAACGCTTCGTGCAGGCCGCCGTCGACCGTCACGATTTGACCGGTGGTCTTGCTGAGGCGCTGCGACACGAGGAGGAAATACGCCTCGGCTTGGTCGGCGGGCGTGATCGGGGCCTTGGTGAGGGTCCGGTCGGCGTAGAACTGCGCCAACTTCTTCACGAGGCTCTCCGTCGCTTCGTCTTCGGTATAGGGGATGTTGTATTTCGCGAGCGAGCCGATGACGCGGTCGCGCGGGAACATCGCAGAACCCTGCACGACGGTCGCGGGGGCGACGCCGTTGACGCGCACGAGCGGCGAGAGCTCGATGGCGAGTTCGCGCACGAGGTGATTGGCGGCGGCCTTCGAGGTGTCGTAAGCCAAAGAACCCTTCTTCGCGACGGCGGCATTGGCCGAGGTCGTGAGGACGAGCTGGCCCTTGAGGCCCTGCTCCTTCCAGGTCTTGTAGGCTTCGTCGCCGACGATGTAGGAGCCGGTGACGTTGACGCCGAAGGTGAAGGCCCACTTGTCGTCCGGGATGTGGCCAGTGGTGTCGCTCGGCCAGAAGACGCCGGCGGTGACGCAGATGGAATCAAAGCCGCCGTAGGCGAGCGCGACGTCATCGAGCATCGCGCGGACGCTGGCGCGGTCGGTGATATTGCAGGCGAGACCAAGGGCGGGGCCGCAATTGGAGAGGCCGGTGCCGGCGACGCCGATGCCGAGGCCGTGCTTGTCGGTGATCTCCTTGGCGGTGGCCTGCGCGGTCTCGACCTTCATATCGACGCACACGATGTGGGCGCCTTCCTTGACGAGGCGGTGGGCGGTTTCCTTGCCGATGCCGGAGCCGGCGCCGATGACGATGATGACCTGGCGGGCGAGTTCCTTCTCGGCGGGCATGCGCTTGAGCTTCGCCTCTTCGAGGAGCCAATACTCGATGTCGAAGGCCTCCTGCTGCGGGAGGGCGATGTAGGTGTCGATCGCCTCGGCGCCGCGCATAACTTCGACGGCGCAGTTGTAGAATTCCGCGGTGACGCGGCTCTCGGACTTGTCCTTGCCCCACGCGATCATGCCGAGGCCGGGGATGAGGACGACCGTCGGATTCGGGTCGCGCATCGCGGGCGAATTGGCGTGTTTGCACTTCGCGTAGTAGGCAGCGTAGTCGGCGCGATAGGCGGTGAGGCCGGCGGCGAGTTTCGCTTTGAGCGCAGCGGCGTCTTCGGTCTGCGGATTCCAGTCGACGTAGAGCGGCTTGATCTTCGTGCGGAGGAAGTGATCGGGGCAGCTCGTGCCGAGTTCGGCGAGGCGGGCGGCGTCCTTCGAATTCACGAAGCGCAGGATCTTGGCGTCGTCCTGCACGGTGCCGATGAAGCGCTTTTCCTTCGAGACCTGACCACGGAGCCAGGGGAGGATCGCGGCAAAGGTGGACTTGCGCTTGGCTTCGTCGAGGGTGGCGTATTTCTGCCCGCCAAACGCGGCGGCGTCACCGCCCTTGGCGGCGTATTTGGCCTCGATGTATGCGGAGGCCTTCTCGATGAAGTCGAGCGTGAGGGTGTAGCAGGCCTTGTCGTCATCGGCCCAGGAGATGAAGCCGTGCTGGCCCATCATAATGGCTTGGATCTTCGGGTTCGCCTTCGAGATGGCCTGCATCGCAAGGCCGAGTTCGAAGCCGGGGCGCATCCACGGCACGTAGGCCATTTCGCCGCCGAAGATTTCCTTCGTGAGTTTTTCGCAGTTCTTCGACGCTGCGATCGAGATGATCGCATTCGGGTGCATGTGGTCGACTTGCTTGCCCGGCAGGAAGGAGTGCAGCGGCGTGTCGATCGAGGAAGCGCGCGGGTTCAGGTTGAACGTCGCGTGCGCCTGCGTGCCGACCATGTCGTCCTCGGCCTGCGACTTCAGGCCCTTGTCAGGGCGGGAGCCGTAGAGCGACTGCATCGCGATCAGCTTCTGCTGATAGAGGGAGGAGAAATTCTCGCGCGTGCTGGTGCGGAGATCGCCGCCGGAGCCCTTGACCCAAAGCACCTCGGTGGGCGCGCCCGTGAGCGGATCTTTCTCGATGAGCTTGGACGACGTGTTGCCGCCACCGGTGTTGGTGATGCGCTGGTCGGCTCCGAGAATATTGGAGCGATAGATCAGGCGGCCGACGGGATCGAGCGAGGCGGCCTTGGCGTCGTCCCAGGAATAATTGACGTATTGGTAGGTGGGCATGGTAGCGGAGGAGTTGAGAGATGAGTTCGAAAAAACAGGGAAATCGCGAGGATGGAGGGTGACGGAGCGTCAGAGCCCCAGTGCCTTCTGGCGATAGTGCTCGTCGGGCCGGCCGGCGATGCGTGCGACCTGGGCGGACGAGAGGAATCGCGGCGTGCCGCCGATACTCGCGGCCCCCACAAAGATCTCGGCGGCCTTGGCGCCCATGAGCGTGGCGGCAAGGACCGACTCGGGCGTCGCACCGAGCGCGATCAGTCCGTGGTTTTCGAGGAGGATGACCCGAGGCGCACGGGCCAGGCGCTTGATGTAGGCGACGACCGCACGCTGGATTGCCTGCGCGAGCTTCAGTCCGGGGTCGGTGTAGGGCACGAAGACACTCTCGACGCCACAGCACACGATTTCGTCGGGAAAGGTGCGGCGCCGGGCAAACGTGCGGGCCCACTTCGAGCAGAGAATCTGGTTCACCGCAACGGGGTGCGTGTGGCCGACGAAATTCACGCCAGGCAGGGTCAGCAGGTAGGCGTGAAACACCGCCTCGACCGACGGCTTCTTCGCCGAACCGTCAACGCGCGCGGCAAACAGCGCCTCGTCGATCGCGGCATCCGGGAGACTTTTCTTCTTCAGGAGCGCCGCGAGGTCGGTGAACCGGCACTCCGTCACCCCCGCCGGCGCGAGCGTCGCGAGGTTGGAGCCACTGGCCTTCACGACGAAGGTGTCCGCGGACAAACGCGCCGAGGTATTGCCTTCGCCGAGGATCGCCAGCCTGCGGTCTTCGCGTCCGAGTCCGTGGGAGAGCTGCAACAGGCGCTCCAGCGTGGAAGGAGAGGGGCTCGGGACTGGCGTGGACATGGGAAGAAGAAGGCCGTTATCGCCCGCGATCTCCCAAATCGTCAACAAAGATTGCAAAATCTTCCAACTTCTACCAACTACCGCGGCATGCAGTCCGAAGAACGCCAAGCCCGCATCGCCGCCTACCTGCAGAAGGCGGAATTCGCCTCGCTGGAGGAATTGGCGCAGAGCCTCGGCACGTCGGTCTCCACGGTGCGGCGCGATGTGACGCTCCTGGAAGAACAGGGCCTGGCCAAACGCACCCATGGCGGGGCGCGCTTGCCCTTAACGCCCAAAGTCGAGGAGACGGTGTTTAACGTCCGCGACACGCACCAAGTCTCCGAGAAGGAAGCCATCGGCCGGGCCTGCGCCGCGCTCGTGCATCCCGGGCAAAACGTGATCATCGACGGCGGCACCACGTGCTTCCACGTTGCCAAACACCTCGGCGAAAAAGTCGCGCAGGTCATCACCAACTCGCTTCCCGTCGCCCACCTCTTCTCCGGCTCCAGCCGGCACGAGGTGCACGTCTCCGGCGGCGTGATCTACCCCAAACTCGGCGTGCTCGTGGGCCCACACGCCGTCGAAACGTTTTCCCGCATGCACGCGGATGTCGCGATCCTCGGCGGTGGCGCCATCGCGGCCGACGGCATCTACAACTCCCACGCGCTCCTCGTCGATATCCAGCGGGCGATGATCGCCGGCGCCGCAAAGGTGATCTTCTGCTTTGACCACACGAAGTTCGACCGGCGCTCGACGTTTTTCCTCTGCGACTTCGAAAACGTCGATGTGGTCGTCACCGATCAGTCCGCCCCCGCCGCCTTGGTGCGCAAACTCCGCGCGAAGGGCATCAAAGTCGTCTTGGCAGCCTGATCTATTCCGCCGCCAGCGAGGGCGCCATCAGAGCACCACGTTGTCGATCATCCGCACCTCATCGATCCAAGCTGCGATGGCCAGCATCGTCTTGCCTGGTTCGATCTCGCGGACGGTTTCCATCGTCACGCAATTCACGATGGAAATGTAGATGATGCGCACGCGCCGGTGTTGGCTCAGAATATGGGTGGCCTCTGCGATGAGGCGATCCGGGCTGCGCACGCCGGCATCGAACATCTCCTTGGCCTTGAAGAGCGCCTTGCTCAGCGCGAGAGCCTCCTGTCGCTGGCTGGCCGTAAACTCCCGATTGCGCACACCCGCCGCCAACCCATCCGGTTCGCGGGCCGTCGGCACCACCACAATCTCCACCGAGAAACAAAGATCCGACGCGATCTTGCGCACCACAGCCGCCCGTTGGGCCGTCTTCTGGCCGAAGAACGCCTGCGTGGGCCGCACGATATTGAACAGCTTCGCCATCAGCGTAGCCACGCCGCGGAAGTGATTGGGCCGCGAGACGCCGTCGAGGGGCTTGCCGGTGAAGTCTTCCGACACATAGGTCGCATAGCCGCGGGGATAGATATCCTCGGCCGCCGGCGCGAAGACGATGTGTGCTCCGCAGCGCTCACATACCGCGAGATCCTGGACGAAGCTCCGCGGGTAATTGGCGATGACCTCATTGGGGCCGAATTGGAGCGGGTTAACGAAAATCGACACGATGACGATCTCGGCCGACGCCACCGCGGCCCGGATCAGCGCCTCTTGGCCCGCATGCAGGGCACCCTGGGTGGCAACCAAAGCCACCGTCTTGCCTTGAGCGCGCAGTTCCGCGGCCAACGACCGCATCTCGGACACAGATTCAATTTTTTGCATGGGGCTTGGGCGTTTCTCGGACAACGTCGGGCTTGAACAAAGGAAGCGCCACGCGTTTGTTCAAGTTTTTCACCGATTCTCCGGCCTCCTCCCTCCTTCCTTCACGCTCGCTTTACCATCCACCTGCCATGATCCGCATCAACGAGAACTACACCAAGCTCAAGGCCTCCTACCTTTTCAGCGACATCGCCAAGCGCGTGAGCGCCTATGTCGCGGCCAATCCCACGAAGCCCGTGATCCGCCTCGGCATCGGCGATGTCACCGAGCCCCTCCCGCCGGTCTGCATCGAGGCCATGCACGCCGCGACCGACGAGATGGCGAAGCGCGCCACGTTCAAGGGCTACGGCCCCGAGCAGGGCTACGCCTTCCTGCGCGAAGCGGTCGCCGCCAACGACTACACCGCCCGCGGCTGCAAGATCGAGGCCGACGAGATCTTCATCTCCGACGGCTCGAAGTGCGACTGCGGCAACATCCAGGAAATCTTCGCCCAGGACGTGAAGCTCGCGATTCCCGATCCCGTTTACCCGGTCTACGTCGACACCAACGTCATGGCCGGCCGCACCGGCGCCAATGTCGATGGCCGCTATGCCGGCGTCACCTACCTCGATAGCACCCCCGCCAATGGCTACGTGCCCGCGATCCCGGGCGTCGCCACCGACCTCATTTACCTCTGCTTCCCAAATAACCCCACCGGCGCCGTCGCCACCAAGGCCCAGCTCACCGAGTGGGTCGCCTATGCGAAGCAGAACAAGGCCATCATCCTCTTCGACAGCGCCTACGAAGCCTACATCCGCGATCCACAGATCCCCCACTCCATCTACGAGATCGAGGGCGCGCGCGACGTCGCGATCGAGTTCCGCAGCTTCTCCAAGACCGCCGGCTTCACCGGCACCCGCTGCGCCTACACCGTCGTCCCGAAATCGCTCGTCGCCTACGACGCTGCCGGCAACGCCCACCCGCTCCACGCGCTCTGGAATCGCCGCCACACCACGAAGTTCAACGGCGTCTCCTACCCGATTCAGAAGGCCGCCGCCGCGATCTACACCGACGCCGGCAAACAGCAGACGACCGACCTCATCAACTTCTACCTCGCCAACGCCAAACTCATCCGCGAGGCCGTCAAGAGCTGGGGCTTCACCTGCATCGGCGGTGACAACGCCCCCTACCTCTGGATCAACACGGGCCGCGATTCGTGGGAATTCTTCGATCTGTTGCTGAACAAAGCCCAGGTCGTCTGCACCCCCGGCGCCGGCTTCGGCAAGTGCGGCGAAGGCCACGTGCGCATCAGCGCCTTCAACTCCCGCGAAAACGTCGTCACCGCCCTCGAGCGCATCGGCGCGGCGCTGAAATGAAAAAGCCCCGCGGTAATGCGGGGCCTCTAATCTCCCTTGGCTGAACTTCAGGCGCCGATTCAACTCGGCGCCTTTTTTGCGCTCGGTCTCGGCGACTTGGGCCGGGCCATCCCGAGCCTCAAACGCCCAGCGAGGCCGGCGAGCGGTCGTGCACCCAGAAGCGTGTGACGACGAGCCAGTCCTGGCGCACGTCGTAGCCCCACTCGGTGTCGATCAATTCAATCTTCCGCACCGCCCCGGCGATGCTCGCCGTGCGCTCGCGGTGACCGCGCTCCAGCTCGGCCAGCGATCGCGCCACGGAGAAGGCCTGCTCCACCGTCGAGTAGTCGCCCCGGGCCGTTGTCTTCTGCGTCGGTCGGCCGTCGGTTCCGATTTCGAGTGAAAACTGCATCACAGCAAACGACGTGGCATCCGGGTGGTTCATGGGGATGGAAAAGCAGTGAGCGTGCCGAAACCGAAAGCGCAAGCGCTACTTCGTAACGCTTGCCAATCCAGCCGCGACGTCTTCCGACAACGCACCCACGGCCTTGCTGAGTTCCGCGGCCAAAGCGCTCTCGCTCTTGCCGTCCCAGCGCAGCTCTCGCGGCTGCACTTCCCCGCGCGCGACTTGTTTCGGCGTCGCTCCGGCCGTCGACAGCTCCCAGACCGCCCGGAAGAAGATCGCCCCGTTGGCGCCGCCTTCGCAGGCCAGCACACGCACCACCAACGTGTAGTCGTAATCGATGTCCACCGCCCGCAAGCCGGCGGCTAACACGGCTCCCGCCGCTCCGCGGGCCACCAGGTCTTCCCGCAGCACCCGGCCGATGCCCAGCTCCAAGGGCTCACCCCACCGGGCATATTCGCGAAACTCGATCTCGTTGTCCCCGCGCCGCACAATGATCGGCTTCGCGCGGATGTAGCTCGCCAGCTCGACCGGGCGCAGATGGATCACCGGAGCCTTGGCCGCCGGGGTGGTCGCCGCGGCCGGCGCCGTCGCTGACAACAGGAAAAATCGCGTGGGATCCGACTGCGGCTGCGTAAAATTGCAGCCAGCGAGCAAGGTGGCCGTCGCCACCGCCGCGCCCACCGTCCACCCGATTCGCCTGCTGTGTTTTTCCGAGTTCATCCGTAGTTGCTTCAAACGTTGATCACTGCGGCCGCTTCTTGCCCGTCAGGAGAGCATTGGGGTTGCGCTCGAGAAAATCCGCCAGCCGCGCCACCGCCGCCGCCGCCTCGTTGAGCTGCGTGAGCGTGCCCACCACTTCGTCGCCGAGGCCGCTGTGGGTCGAGAGGAACTTGCGCGCCGCCGTCGATGCATCGTTGAGCGAACCGACCGCCAGCTTCGCCTGCGTCAAGGTCTCCGTCAGCTCCTTGCCGGCCGGACCTACCTGCGCATCGACTTTCGCCAGCACGCCGCGCAAATCGGTGATCGCCCCATCCAGATTGACGAACGTCTTCTTCAGTTCAGGCATGCTCGCGATTGCCTCCACCTTCTCGCCGGTGCGCTTCCACTGCTCGGTCACACCTTTGAGATCGACGCCGTCGATCCGCTTGCGGGCATCGACCAGCAAACCAGTAAGCTCACGAGACATGCCGGCGAAATCCACTTTCTTCAAATTCGCCAGAATCTCGCTCGCGCTCGCCTGAAACGCGGAGATGGCCGATGGCACCGCGGGGATCGACACATATTTAAGCTCCGTCACGCGGTTATCGGCTGGGTAAGCCTTCGGGTCGAAGAAATCGAGCTCCACGAAAAGCAGTCCCGTCGCGAGGCCCAGCACACCGAGTTGCGCGCGCAGACCTCGGTCCACGAGTGTCTGGAGTTCGGCGCGGTCAGCGACGTTAACTATGCCCCCTTTCGTGTCGGTCACCATGTCTTTGCTGAATTCACAGACCACGGCGATGACCGAATGGTTGCTCTTCTCGTCGTAGCGAATGTTAAGATCCGTCACACGCCCGACGCGCACACCGCGCAGCTTCACCGGCGACCCCAGATCAAGTCCGTGGATCGACTCGTCGAAATATACCACGAAGCGCTGCGGCCTCGAAAACAGGCTCACGCCGCCAAAGGAAAGCAATGAGATCACCCCGAGCGCGAACGCTCCGATCACAAATGCGCCGACGATGGCTGGGCTGACCTTGGTTTTCATGGCGAAACAGGGAGAGACTCGTCTGCAGCGCGGCGAAGGACAAGACGGGTTTTCATTTGAGATTGGGCAACAGATCGCCGCGGCGCAGGAATTCCGTTACCCGCGGGTCGCGGCTCGTGCGCGCCAGCTCCTGCGGCTTGCCCTGCGCGATGATGCCCTGCTGGGAGCGGTCGAGCATGATCACGCGGTCCGCGAGGTCGAAAATCGACGCCAATTCGTGCGACACCACCACGATCGTCGTGCCAAACGTCTCCCGGATCTCCTTCACGAGCTCGTCGAGCTTGCGCGACGTAACCGGGTCAAGCCCGGCCGACGGCTCGTCGAAAAACACGATCTCTGGATCGAGCGCCAGCGCCCGGGCGAGTCCGGCACGCTTTTTCATGCCGCCGCTGATTTCCGACGGGTAATAGTCCTCGAAGCCGCCCAACCCGACCTGCGCGAGCTTGAGCGTCGCGAGTTCGTCGATCTCCCGCCGCGTGAGCGTGGTATATTCCTCCAGGGGCAGCGCCACGTTTTGCCGGAGCGTGAGCGAACTCCACAGCGCGCCGCTCTGAAACAGCATCCCAAAGGTCCGGAGCATCTCCCGTCGCGCCAGCGTATCGGCGTCGTGGAAGGACTGACCGAAAAACTTCACGGTGCCCTTGGTGGGCGTGTGCAACCCTACCAAGTGCCGCAACAGTGTGCTTTTGCCGCAACCCGAACCGCCGATGATGAAGAAAATCTCCCCGCGTTTGATCGTAAACGAAACGTTCTTCAGCACGATCTTCCCTTCGTAGCCGCACTCGAGATTTTCGACCTCAATCGCGGGCCGCGTCGCATCTGCCGCAGTGGGTGGAGTAGCCATCATCGCGTCAGATCCCCAGGACGTTAAACGCCACCGCGAACAGCGCATCCGCCACGATGATCAGCAGCAGCGCCGTCACCACCGCCGACGTCGCCGCCCGGCCCACGCCCATCGCGCTGCGCTCCGCCTGCAGGCCTCGCAAGCAACCCGAGAGCCCCACGATCAGCCCAAACGCCGTCGCCTTAATCACCCCGGACAACACATCCGAAAGATCGACGATCGTCAGCATCTCCACCCAATACGCCGCCGGCGGAATCGACAATGTGCCCCACGCGACGACGAGGCCGCCGAGGATACCCAAAGCGTTCGCGTAGAGGGACAGGAGCGGCATCATCACGCCCAGCGCGAGCAACCGCGGCAGCACGAGAAACTGCACCGCCGGGATGCCGAGCGTCTCCAGCGCATCGATCTCTTCATTGGCCTTCATATTGCCCAGCGTCGCCGCAAACGCCGCTCCGGTGCGCCCCGCCAATACCACCGCTGTCATCATTGCGCCGGTTTCGCGCACCATGGAGAGACCAATTAGGTCCGCGATGTAGATATCGCCGCCGTATTGGCGCAGCACGATCGCCCCGGTGTAGGCGAGCGTCACACCGACGAGAAAGCTGATCAGGCTCACGATGGGCAGCGCCATCGCCCCGCAGTGCTGCATTTCGTCGATGCAATCCGCCCAGCGAAATTTCCGCGGGCTTTTCACCAACGCGACCGTGCTCAGCACGCACTCGCCCACAAAATGGGAAATCTCCTTCCACTTCGCCCACACGTCCTGCGTCGCCAGTCCCACGCTCGTCAGAAAATTCGCCGAGCGGTCAAACGGCACGCTCGTCTCATGCGACGCCGCGAGTTGCGCCAACAAGGTCCGAATCTTCTCCGGCAGCGCCGCATCATCGAAATACGCCCCCGTCATCCGGCACCACTGCTGGGCCTCAAACAAAAATAAGAGCAGTGAACTATCCCACTTCTCGACCGCCTCGGTCCGCAGCCGCACGCGCTGCGGATTCTGCGTGCCGCGCAACGTCTCCCAGGCCGGCCGCGGTTCGGTGATTTGCCAGATGCCTGCCAACGAGACATCCAGCACGTCGCCGTCGGCTTTCGCCTCCGCCCGCGCCCTGAGTGTCTCGTTTTTTTCCGCCATACGCCCGCCACTTCACTCGTGACACGCCCCGCCGCCAAACCAAATCTCCGCGGCTCTCTTTGCCTCTCGTAGCCGCGCCGGTTACGGCGCGGTAACCCTTCCATGCCCAACTTCACCACCGTCCTCTTCGATCTCGACGGCACCCTCATCGATCACTTTGCCGCCATTCACCGCAGCCACAGCCACACGATGGTGAAGCTGGGCTTCCCCGCCCCCACGCTCGAGCGCGTCCGCTCGGCCGTCGGCGGCGGCCTGGAAAACGCCATTGCCCACCTCATCGGGGCTGACCGCGTCGCCGAAGCCCTCCCGATCTACCGCGCCTACTGGGATGCCACGATGCTCGACGATGTCGTGCTGCTCCCCGGCGCGCGTGAAATCCTCGCCGAGCTTCGCGCCCGCGGCGTAAAGACCGCGATCTTCACCAACAAAATCGGCTCCTCCTCGCGCCTCATCGCCGACCACCTCGGCCTCAGTCCGCACCTCGACGCCAACTTCGGGGCCAAAGATACCCCGTGGGTCAAACCCCAGTCCGAATTCGCCGCCCACGCCCTCACCCGCCTCGGCGCGACCGCCGCCACCACTCTCCTCGTCGGCGACTCCCCCTACGACATCGCCGCCGCTCACAACGCCGGCTTCCCGTGCTGGTGCGTCACCACAGGCACCCACAACACCACTGAACTCGCCGCCGCCCGGGCCGACGCCATCTTCCCCGATCTCGCCGCCGTCGCCGGCGCGCTCAGGGCCTAACGCCCCCTTGACGCGCCGGTGGATAGCTACACCGTAGCTACATGACTGTTGTGGCTAAACTTTTTACCACGGGTGGCTCCCAGGCCGTCCGGCTGCCCAAAGAGTTTCGTTTCCCCGGCAAAACCGTCACCCTCCGACGCACCAAACGAGGCACCGTCGAAGTGCTGCCTCACGACGATCTGGAGGAGCGCCGTGCGCGCTTCCTCAAGCTCGCCGGCTCCTGCCCGGACCTGCCGGATGTGCCGCGCCATACCACTCCTGATCTTCCCCGCGAGTGGTGATATTCCTGCCCGACACCAACGCTGTTTCCAACTTCCTCCGTGGAGCCAACTCCGGCCTCACGTCGAAGATGCACGCAGAATTTCCGTTCCTGCGCCTCTCCTCGCTCGTCGTTGCCGAACGTGAATTCGGCATTCTGCATCACAGCGCGGGTCAAAAGTATCGCCGCGCCTTCGAGTCCTTGGTCACTACTGTTCCCATCATGCCGTTTACCAGGGAAGACGCCGCGCACTATGCCCGTTTGCGTTCTTATTTGGAGAAACGCGGCCAAGGCATCGGTCCCATCGACACCCTGATCGCCGCCCAGGCCTTCCGCCTCGGCGCCACGGTCGTCACGCACAACGTCCGGGAGTTTTCCCGCGTGCCCGGCCTGAAAGTCGAAGACTGGCAATCCGCCTAACGCGGGCGCAGCCGTTCTCCCCCGCCCCGCAGTCTCCTCTCCCCGTGGCCCAACCGCACTCCTCCGCCTCCCTCGCGTCGCTCGCCGGCGTGCTCGAGCGCATCATTTTTCTCAACGAGGAGAACCATTACACCATCGCGGAGTTTCGCCCCGACCAGCCGCCCGCCCACGCGCCCAAACCCGCCCCCGACTCCAAGGCCCGCCCGGACCTCGTCACGATCGTCGGCGCCCTTCCGAGTGTGGAGTGCGGCGAGACGCTCCATCTCACCGGCGAATGGACGCACCACGCCCAACACGGCGCGCAGTTTAAAATCGCCACCTTCACGAGCCAGCTCCCGTCGTCCGTCTACGGCATTCGCAAATACCTCGGCAGCGGCCTCGTCCCCGGCATCGGCAAGGTCTACGCCAACAAAATCGTCGACGCCCTCGGCACTGACACCTTCCGCGTCCTCAGCGAAGAATCCGGCAAGCTCCGCGACATCCCCGGCATCGGCAAAAAACGCGCCACCGCCATCAAGCAGGCCTGGGACGAAAAACGCACCGAGCGCGAACTCTACATCTTCCTCCAAACCTACGGCGTCACCACGAGCCAATGCGTGAAGCTCGTGAAACACTACGGCGCTCAGGCGAAGCCCATTCTCCTCGAGCAACCTTACAAAGTCGCCCGCGAGATCGATGGCATCGGCTTCAAAACCGCCGACCGCATCGCCATCAACCTCGGCTTCGCCAACGACGCCCCGCCCCGCCTCGACGCCGGCCTCCTCTACGCCCTCGAGACGCTCCAGGAAGACGGTCACACCGCCTACCGCGAAGCCGACCTCATCGACTACGCCGCCGAACTGCTCACGACGGAAGGCCGCTACCTCGAAGCCCGCATCGCCGCCCTCGTTGAAACCAAAGCCATCGTCCGCCACTGGCCCCAGACCGACTCCCCGCTCGTCAAACCCCTCCCAGGCAGCGGCCTGATTCAACTGCCCCACAACGAACGCGCCGAGGAAAAGATCGCCGCCACCCTCACCCGCCTCACCCGCGTGGGCAGTGCACTTCCCCCCATCAAGACCGACGCCGCCGTCGAGTGGGCCGAGAAAAAAGCCGGCTTCACTTTCGCCGACCTCCAGCGCACCGCCCTCAAGAACGCGCTCACGTCCAAAATCAGCATTCTCACCGGCGGACCTGGAACCGGAAAAACTAGTATCCTCCGCGCCCTCGTCGACATCCTCAAAGCCAAGAAAGTCCGCGTCCACCTCGCCGCGCCCACCGGCCGCGCCGCGCAACGTCTCTCCGAGACCACGGGAGGTTTCGCCTCCACGATTCACCGCCTGCTCAAATACGATCCCGCCGGCGGCGGTTTCACCGCCAACGAAAACGCCCCGCTCGCCACCGACTTCCTCGTCCTCGACGAAGCGTCGATGCTCGACACCCGCCTCGCCTCCGCGCTCCTCCAGGCCGTCCCCTCGCGCGCCCATCTCCTCCTCGTCGGCGACACCGACCAGCTCCCGTCCGTCGGCGCCGGCAACGTCCTCAAAGACCTCATCGGCACCGAGCACGTCCCGGTCACCCGCCTCAGCGTCATCTACCGCCAGCAAGGCCAGAGCCAGATCGTCACCACCGCCCACGCCATCAACTCCGGCGACCCCACGCTCGGCGCCGTCCTGCCCGAGGTCTCCAGCGCGCAGGTCTGGGCCGACCTCAACTTCATCGCCGCCTCCGACACCGAGGACTGCGTCCGCAAAGTCATCGAACTCGTCACCGGTTTCATCCCGCAGAAACTAAAGTGGCCGCACCCGATCCACGACGTGCAGATCCTCGCGCCCATGCACAAAGGCGTCGCCGGCGTCGGCAATTTCAACACCCAGCTCCAAGCCGCCCTCAATCCACTCCGTCCCGGCGCCCGCGCCCTCCGCTCCGTCCACGGCGAATATCGCCCCGGCGACAAAGTCATCCAGCTCCGCAACAACTACGACAAGTCCCTCTTCAACGGCGACATCGGCACCGTCGTCGCCGTCGATGCGGAAGCCGGCACACTCGACGCCAAATTCGACGACGCCACCCACGTCTTCGACCGCGGCGAGTTCAACGACCTCGCCCTCGCCTACGCCATCAGCATCCACAAAAGCCAGGGCAGCGAATACCCCGTCGTGATCGTCCCGCTGCTTAAGGCGCACTTCATGATGCTCCAGCGCAACCTCATCTACACCGCGATCACCCGCGGTAAGAAGAAGGTCTTCCTGGTCGGCGAACCCGCTGCCTACGCCATGGCCGTCCGCAACGCGGAATCCAAAACCCGCGTCACGCACCTCAAAGAAAAAATCCTCGCGGCGAAGTAGGGCCGGTCTCCGATCAATCCACAGGAATAACGCCTTCATTACACCGCGTTCCGCAGTCTATGTCAGTGCCTGAATCCCAGTTCACTCAACCAGACTCGCCCGCGCCGAAGCGCCAGCCCCGCCTTTCGCTCGCGGAGTGGATTGCGCTCCTCGCCGCCTCCGCGCTCGTCCTCGCGCTCTCCTACGGCTCGTGGTGGTCCATCGCCGTCAGTGAAGCATGGGCCTTTGTCACCGGTGGCGTCTGCGTCTGGCTCGTCGTTCGCGAACACATTTGGAATTGGCCGATCGGTCTACTCAACAACGCCGTCTTCTTCATTGTCTTCCTCCACAGTCGCCTCTTCGCCGACATGGGCCTTCAGGTCGTCTACTTCGCACTCGGTCTCTATGGTTGGTTCGCGTGGCTCCACGGTGGCCAAAATCGCACCGCCCTCACGATCACTCGCACGACACGTCGCGAGTGGCTAATCCTCCTGATTTCCATTCCGCTTGGCACTTGGATCTTCCGCGAGATTCTCATTGCCGTCAGCGGCGCCGCCCCATTTTGGGACGCCTTCACCACCGTGTTAAGTCTCGCTGCCCAATATCTTCTCTGCCGAAAGCGCCTCGAAAACTGGTTCCTCTGGATCGTAACCGACATAATCTACGTGCCCCTTTACTTAAGCCGCGACCTCCCGCTCACCGCCGTCCTCTACGCCGTGTTTCTGGTAATGTGTCTGATCGGGCTCCGTGAATGGCGCCGCACAGTCGCTGACCGCGCGCCACAGCCATGAAGTTCGGTCTCGGCTTGGTGATCGGAAAATTTCTTCCGCCACACCGCGGTCACAAGCTTCTCATCGACACCGCCGCCGCCCAGTCGGCGCAGACCGTCGCCATTGTCTGCGCCAAACCCACCGACACGATCCCCGGTGAGCTTCGCGCCCAGTGGCTCCGAGAAATTCATCCTACCGTCGACGTGCGCGTAATCGATGATCGCTACGATGAAAACGACTCCCGGGTCTGGGCCGAAAACACCCTTCGCTGGCTCGGCCGCGCGCCCGATGCTGTCTTCACCTCGGAAGATTACGGTGATCGCTACGCAACTTTGATGGGCTCGCGCCATATCTGCGTGGATCGCCCCCGCGACCGCGTGCCGATCTCCGCCACTGCGATTCGCCGCGATCCCTTCGCCCACTGGGAATTCATCACCCCACCGGTGCGCGGCTGGTTTGCGAAACGCGTCTGCATTCTCGGTGCCGAGTCCACCGGCACCACCACGCTCGCCCGCGCTCTCGCCATTCACCTCGCGACCCCGTGGGTTGAAGAATATGGCCGCGAATATTCGGTCGCCAAAATCGCCTGCGGTGACACCGTATGGCGCTCCACCGAATTTGCCGCCATCGCCGCCGAGCAAAATCGCCGCGAAGACGCCCTCGCCCGTCAGGCCAGCCGCGTGCTAATTTGCGACACCAATTCCTTCGCGACCACGCCCTGGCACCGACGCTACATGGCACACGAGAGCGCAGAGGTCGCCGCACTCGCCGCGCGCCACCGCTGCGATCTCTACCTGCTCACGGGAGACGAAATTCCCTTCGAGCAAGATGGTCTCCGCGACGGGGAGCATATTCGCGCCACTATGCATCGCTGGTTCGAAGAGGCGCTCGCCGCGCAACCCGTGCCATGGATATTGCTTCGCGGTCCCCTTGAGAGCCGCGTGCACGAAGCTCTGGCGGCAATCCGGGGATTGTTTCGCGATTCTGCGTGGAGCCCTCCTGCGTAGCCATTACTTCACTCCCGCCTCAGAAACTCAGACTCGTCGTCACCGCCAGTTTGCGCGGCGAATATTGGTAGGCGAAGTAGCGGATTGTGCCGTTGGTGCTGCGCGGGAGCGCGATCACCTTCTGCTCGTCCAGCACGTTGGACACATTCACCTGAATCGACGCCCGCACGCGGCGCGCGGGTTTGAAACTGTAGAGCGCGAAGACGTTGTTCGTCAGCTCGGCGGGATAATAGAAAATCTTCCGTTTATTGCCGTCGGCCTGATCGGTGTAGTTGTAGCCGCGCACGCCTTCGCGATACACGGTCGACACGCCGAACACGGTTCCGCGCAGCCGGCCTTCGCTGATTTGAAAGCGGTTGATCAGGCTGAAGGCATTCTCCGCGTAACCCGTCGTCGCCTCCCCCGCCTCGCGCACCACGATCACGTTAGCGGGCGGCACGAAGCCGAGCTGATGCTGGGCAATCGACAGGCCGGTGCGCGCGGTGCCAACACCCGGCGTGAGCATGCCCAACGCCTGCGCATTGGTGATGCGACCCGAGTCGGGATCGAGCGTCGCGAAATACGGGCTCGTGCGGTCTCGCAGCATTGCGAGCGAAAGCGGGATGCGCGCCGAGGTCGCATTCGCCGGCACGCTCAGCACCGTCAGCGGCGACAGCACGCCGGCCGTGCTCTTCACGGCGACTACCGTCGCACCGTTCACCGTCGTCGTGTTAAACTCATCGTTGTAGAAGATCGGGAGCTTCACGTTGTCGCGCTCGGAGCCGTCGGCCTGCGTGAAACTGAGCGTCGCCTGCCACCACTTGAGCGGACGCCCGGAGAGTGACGCCGTGAGTCCGTCCGACTTCTTGCTGTAGGTGTAGCCCTGGCCGCCGTTGCGACCGTTGATGCCATCGGGATCGACGTCGTCGCGCACCGCGCCGAGCACGCCGGCGAAGTTCTTCGCCTCGCTCACGTAATAGGCGAGATTGCCGGAAAGACGGTGATCCCAGAGGGAGAACTTAAGACCGACCTCGCGGCTCACGCCCTTGCCAATCGGGAGGAGCTGGTTGTTCACATCGGTGTCGGTGCCGAAGGCGATCTTGGCGTTGGTCGCGTAGTTCAGGTAGCCGCGCACGCCTTTGAGCGGCGTGTCGAACACCGCGCCGAGCGTCGTGCTGTCGTAGCTGATCGGTCCCTTCGTCACGCCGGTCGTGACGCGCACCGTGTCGGCGGTCTCGAACCGGAAGCCCGCCATCGTGTCGATGCGCCCCTTCCACCAGGAGCTAAACACGCTGAACCCGTAGCTCTCCTCGTTGGTGTCGTCTTTGATGTAGTTGGAGGTGATCTGGCCCGTCGCGGGATTGATCGCGCCGGAGATGCCCATGGGATTGCCCGCCGTCGCCGGCACCGCACCCGGATAAACCTGTGGCTCGAGGCGGTAGCGCTTGCCGTTGGGATGCGTCAGCTCCGTAGCCGGCCACGGGATGCCGCCGATCAGCGTCTCGTTGAAGGCCGGCATCCAAACCGCGGGCATCACATTCCGGCCCGACTCGGTGTTGGTGATATTGGCGAGGTTCTGGATCACCTTGCCGTTCGCATCGACCTCGTAGAACCGCATCGAGTTCTGCCAGGTCCACGACTCCTGGTTGGAGTAGAAACCGTTGAACCGATGGTCGCCCCAACGGCCGAGGTCGCGGTGGTAGACGACGGTGCCTTTGTAGCCGCGCGCGCCCTGGTCCGAAGGGCCGACGTTGAGCGAGGTGTTCATCGCCCAGACTTTTTTCAACACGCCGTTCTCGTCGCGGAAGAGATTGCCCGTCGCGTCCGGGTGAAACACCGACGTGCTCGACGGCGCCGTGGTGTTGTTGGAGCGGTCGTCGTGCCCGTAGCGGAATTGAAACGCGAGGTCGGCCGAGGGTGTAAGTTCGACGACGGCGCCCTTCGAACGATTGAGATAGTGATGCCGCGTGTAGGCGCCAGTGATCGAATCCTGATTGGTCAGGTTAATGAAATCGTTGATCAGCGCCGAGCCGCCCGTGCCCGTGATGTAGCGGGAGAGCTGCTGATCCATGAGTTCGCCGGTCGAGAGACGGAAGGTCGTCGGGACGCGCACCGTGGCATTGCTCGGGCGGATATGGTCGCGCCGGTATTGGCGGAAGTCCCCGTAGACCCCCAGCCACTTACGCGGCCGAAACGAAGCCGCCACCTGCACGCCTTCCTGCTTCAGGCCGATGATCGGACGAGAATAGTATTCGCGGCCCTTCACGCCGTTGACCCGCACGCCGAGCATCTTGGTGCCGACATTGAGATCGGCCGTGTAGCGGTCCGAGCCCTCGGAATCGAAACGCGTGGTGACCTTCGTGAACTTCTGGTTCAGGCGCGCGCGCTTGGAGTTGATGTTGATCACGCCGCCGGCGTCGCCGGAGCCGAAGAGGAGCGAGTTCGAGCCCTGCAGCGCCTCGGCGCTCTCGACGTCAAACGAGTCCATCAGCGAAGTATCCGAGCGGAGAAACCCGTCGCGACGGGGATTGCTGATCGTGAGACCGCGACTCGTCATGCTCTTGTAGTCGACGGTGTCGCCTTCCTGCATCCCGCGCTGGTCCTCGGAGCCGGCGCTGAAGATCGGCGCGCCCAACCCGCCGAACGTCGAGAGCATCGTGGCGACGTCGATGATATCGAGTTCGTCCATCATCGTGCGGTTGAAGATGCGCGCATCGAGCGGCGTCTTGTTCAGCGAGGTGCTCGTGCCCGTGACAGAGTTGGTATTCGTCGCCTCGTAGGTGTCGCCGGCATCAGCCACGACTTCGAAGGGATTTAGGATCACCGCCTCGTCTTTCGGCGCGGCGGGTTTAGCCGGCACAGGCGCTTGCGCCCAAACGGAGCAGGCACTGGCGCCGGCGAGGGCGGCCAAGCGGAGTTGACGAAAGGTAGTGGAGGGGTTCCGAGGAGTCATGGACGGGCAAGGGTTGCGACGCGCGAGAACGCGCCATCCTCCTGCTTGACGCGTGGGACGACGGCGCACGACCGCCCATAAGTGGATATTTTACCCGACCAGTGCCGCCACACTTACTCCCCTGCGCCGACCGCTGGCCTTGCGCTCGCTCCGCCCTTGGCCAATCTCCTCGCTTCATGCCCCGCCGCCCCGCCGTCCCCGCGCTCGCCCGTCGCGACTTCCTCAAAACCTCCGGCCTACTCCTCGCTGGCACCGCGCTCACTCGCTCCTCGCTCCTCCGCGGCGCCGACGCCGCCGACGCCCGCGTCACGCTGCCCTTCGCCAACGGCGAGCGCGAACTCGTCGCCTACCCGCAGAAGCGTCCGCTCATCCGCCTCACCTCGCGCCCGGTGCAGCTAGAGACGCCGTTTTCCGTTTTCAACGAGGGCACACTCACGCCCAACGACGCCTTCTTCGTCCGCTACCACCTCAGCGACCACCCGACGTCGATCGATCCCGCCACCTTCCGCCTGCGCGTCCGCGGCAAGGTCAACACCCCGCTCTCCCTCTCGCTCGACGAGCTCAAACGCCTCGCCCCGCCCGTCGACGTCGTCGCCGTCAACCAGTGCTCGGGCAACAGCCGCGGCTTCTTCAATCCCCGCGTCAACGGCGGCCAGCTCGGCCACGGCGCCATGGGCAATGCCCGCTGGACCGGCATTCCCGTCCGCGCCCTCCTCGAGAAAGCCGGCCTCGCCGCCGGCGCCCGTCAGGTCGCTTTCAACGGTCTCGATAAACCGCTCGTCGAGGCCACGCCCGATTTCATCAAGGCCCTCGATGTCGACCACCTCCTCGAAGGCGAGGTCCTGCTCGCCTGGGCCATGAACGGCGAAGATATCCCCGTCCTCAACGGCTACCCGCTCCGCCTCGTTGTCCCCGGCTACTTCGGCACCTATTGGGTCAAGCACGTCGACGACCTCGAGGTCCTCGACAGCGCCTACACTGGCTTCTGGATGGCCACCGCCTACCGCGTGGCCGACAACCCCAGCCACTCCGTCGAGCCCGGCACGGCCCCGAAGAAAACCGTCCCGATCACCCGCTTCACCATCCGGTCGTTCATCACCAGTGTCGCCGATGGCGCCACCTTGCCCGTGGGTCGCGCGACCGTCATCCGCGGCATCGCCTTCGACAGCGGTCACGGTCTCCGCGAGGTCACCTTCTCCAGCGACGGCGGCCAAACGTGGCGCGCCGCCACCCTCGGCGCCGACGGCGGTCGCTACGGTTTCCGCGAATGGACGATTCCCTTCACGCCCACCACGCGCGGCCCGGTTACCCTGCTCGCCCGCGCGCTCAATCGCATCGGCGAGACGCAGCCGCTCGAGCCGCTCTGGAATCCCGCCGGCTACGCCCGCAACGTCGTCGAACCCGTCCGCGTCACTGTCGCCTGAGTTTTCCGCTCACTCCCTTCACGCCCCTCTTCGCGCCATGCCCACCCTCTCTCATCTCCCGCCGCTTCCGTGGTGGGGCGGGCTTTACGCCCGCCATTCTCGCTCCAGCACCCTCGCGGCCTTCGCACTCGCTGCTCTCACCCTCTCGCTCGCTCCCGCCGCTCGCGCCATCGAGATCAAGCTCCCCGCCGAAAAACTCCGCCTCGCCGACTCCCCGCTCCCCGGCGCCGCCCTCGCTACGGCGATGTGCTACACCTGCCACTCGGCCGAGTATTCGCTCTATCAGCCGCCCACTTCCCCGCGCACGTATTGGAAGGCCACCGTGGTCAAAATGCAGAAGACCTTCGGCGCCCCGATCCCCGACGACGCCATCGACCCGCTCACGGATTACCTCGTGAAAACCTACGGCGCCGAGCGCGCCCCTGCCCCCGCGCCCGGCCCGACCGCTCCGGCCAAAAAGTAGCGGCCCGCCTCGCGCCGGCTCCACCCGCGACCCGCCATGAATCTCCGCCTCGTGCTGCCGGGCGTCGCCCTCGTCCTCCTCCTCGCCGGCTGCACGTCCGTCCCGCCTGCCGCACCGGCTCGCGCTCCGGCGCTGCCCGCCCCCGTGGAGTTCTGGCTCGATCTCACCGCCGGC
This sequence comes from Opitutia bacterium, assembly GCA_947453695.1. Lineage (GTDB taxonomy): Bacteria > Verrucomicrobiota > Verrucomicrobiia > Opitutales > Opitutaceae > GAS368. The sequence continues at coordinate 11,042 of CANGHW010000001.1, read as the reverse complement.
GAGGAAGCCACGGACTCCGAGGTCATCGACGATCTTGCCACCGCCGGCGCGATCTTTGTCGGCGAGGCCCACACCATCGCCCGCCACCACGCCATCCAGCTCGATCTGCTCCAAAAACTCTTCCTCAAGAAGGTCCCGCTCGTCCTCTGTCTCGAACAACTCGAGGCGCGTGATCAACCCGCCGTCGACCGCTACAGCCGTCGCGAGACGGACTTCGCCACCTTCGCCGGTGAGATCGACTGGCCGAAGAAGTGGAACAACTACGCCGACTACCGCGCCCTCTGCGAATTCGCCCGCGCCCACCGTATTCCCATCCGCGCCCTCAACGCCCCCGCCGCCACGATCCGCGCCGTCAGCCGCGGCGGCGGTCTCGCGAAACTCCCGCCCGACCTCCGCGCCCAACTCCCCGCCGAGATTTTCACCGACGACCCCGCTTACGAGCGCCTCCTCAATCTCGAGCTCGCCAAACACATGGCCCTCGATCCCGCGAAACTCCGCCCGGTCTTCGAAGCCCAGGTCGCACGCGACGAAACCATGGCCGCCCAGATTGTCGCCGCCCGCCGCCACCTCGCTCCGCCCGACGAACCCCGCACCGCCTTCGTCGTCCTCGGTGCCGGCCACATGCGCTTCGGCTTCGGCACGGCCGACCGCGTCCGCCGTCGCGATTCCGGCATCGTCGAGCGCCTCGTCCTCATGACGGAGAGCGGCCAGGCCAACGTCACCGCCGACCAAAAAGCCCAGACCCGCGACATCACCATCACGCACGCCGACTATCGCGCCCTCGAACGCCGCCCCGCCGACTACGTCCGCGTCCTGCCGCGCACCGCGGCGCCCACGCTCCCGCCCGGCCACCCGCCGATTCCGTGATCTCCTCTGCTCGCCGCTCAGCTTTCGCCTACTTCTTTCCGCGCCCCGACGCATGAATCGCATCCTCTCGTCCGCCCTGCTCGCCCTCGCGTTTGTTCTCTCCGTCTCGGCCCACGGCGCCGACACCGCGCGCCGCGGGCAGACCGAGACCGCCCTTGATCGCTACGTCGCTCAGCCCGATGCCTCGTTCGCCTGGAAAAAAGCCGCCGAGCTCAGCGACCCCAGCGGCACCGACTACGTCCTCGATCTCGTTTCCCAAAACTGGCTCACGCCGGCCGAGGTCGATCGCACCGAGTGGCGCCACTGGCTCACGATCATCAAGCCCGCCAACCTCGCCCACTCCACCGCGCTGCTCTTCATTTCCGGCGGCGCCAACCGTCCCGGCAACCCGCCCCGCCCGTCGCGCGAACTTATCGAGGTCGCCAAGGCCACCAAGTCCGTCGTCGCCGAGCTCCGCATGGTCCCCAACCAGTCGCTCACGTTTCACGGTGACGGCAAGCCCCGCACCGAGGACGACCTCATCGCCTATACGTGGGACCACTTCCTCCGCACCGGCGACGAACGCTGGCCCGCCCGCCTCCCCATGACCAAGTCCGCCGTGCGGGCCATGGACGCCATCACCGCGTTTCTCGCCAGCACCGAGGGCGGCGGCGCCAAAGTCGATACCTTCGTCGTGGCCGGCGCCTCGAAACGCGGCTGGACCACGTGGACCACCGCCGCCGTCGACCGCCGCGTCGTCGCCCTCGCTCCGATCGTCATCGATGTGCTCAACACCGAACCATCGATGGACCACCACTTCCGCGCCTACGGTTTTTACGCTCCGTCCGTGGGCGACTACGTGCGCCAGCACATCATGGACTGGACCGGCACGCCGGAGCTCAAGGCCCTCTATGCCATCGAGGACCCCTACTCCTATCGCGATCGCCTCACGATGCCCAAGCTCCTTATCAACGCCTGCGGCGACCAATTCTTCCTCCCCGACTCCTCGCAATTCTACTTCGGCGCCCTCACCGGTGAAAAATTCCTCCGCTACATCCCCAACACCGACCACGGGATGAAAAACACCGACGCCTACCAGACCCTCACCGCCTGGCAGCACGCCATCGTCAACCGCACCCCGCTCCCGCAATTCTCCTGGCGGCGCGGCACCGACGGCACCCTCACCGTCACCGCCAAAACCAAACCCACCGCCGCCGTCCTCTGGCAGGCCACCAATCCCCAAGCCCGCGACTTCCGCCTCGAAACCTTCGGCCCCGGCTGGACCTCCACTCCCCTCACCGCCACCGGCGAGACCTACACCGCCAAAACCGTCGCCCCCACTGCCGGCTGGACGGCGTCGTTCATCGAGCTGACCTTCGACGTCGGTGCCACCGCGCCGCTCAAGCTCACCACCGACATCGCCGTCACTCCCGACACTCTGCCCTTCACTCTACCTGCCACGGAAAAGCCCAAAGGCTTCCTGCAAAACGCCGCCAAAGCGGCCCGCTAAACTCCTTCTTTTTGTCCACCACTCGCCTCGCCCGCCGCCGCCCCTCCTCGCCTACCGACTCATCCCCCTGGATCAGCGCCGCCACCTCCGGCATCCACGGTCGCGGCGTCTACGCCAAAGTCGCCATCCCCGACGGCACCCGCATCATCGAGTATACGGGCGAGCGTATCACCAAGGCCGAAGCCCTGCGCCGCGAGCAACAGCGCCTCGCCCGCCAGGCTCGCGGTGGCGACGACAGCGTCTACATTTTCGTGCTCAACCAGCGCCACGATCTCGACGGACGCCGCAGCCGGAGCGTCGCGCGCCTGCTCAACCACTCCTGCGCGCCCAACTGCAAAACGGAAAACCTCCGCGGCCACATCTGGATCACCGCGCGCCGCGACATCGCCGCCGGCGAAGAGCTCACGTTCGACTACGGCTACAGCTACAAGGAGTGGCGCATCCACCCCTGCCGCTGCGGCACGCCGAAGTGCGTCGGCTTCATCGTCAACAGCGCCCAGCGCTGGCTCGTCCGCCGCGCCCTCCGCGCCGAGCGTTCCCTCCGCGCCGCACGCCCCCGGTAGGACCCGACCTCCGGGTAGCCGCACGGGTTAACGTGCGGCCCCTCCGCGTCCTCGTCTCGCCCCCGCGCCCCGGTAGGGCCCGACCACCGGGTCCCTAGAATCCGTAGCCGCACGGGTTAACGTGCGGCCCCTGCACCTACTTCTTCAAGTAACCCTCGAGCCACTCGAAGATCGTCTTGTGCCAGAGCTCGCTGTTCTGCGGCTTCAGCACCCAGTGCCCCTCATCGGGAAACATCAGGAGCTTCGACGGCACGCCCTTGCGCTGCAGCGTCGTGAACAAACTCAGCCCCTGATTCAGCGGCACGCGGAAATCGAGTTCGTTGTGGATGATTAGATTCGGCGTCTTGAAATTCTTCGCGAAACGGTGCGGCGAGAATTTCTCGAACTCCGGATTCTCCCACGGAATCCCGTGCTCCCACTCGTCGAACCACACTTCCTCCGTCGTCCCATACATGCTCACGAAATCGTAGACGCCACAGTGCGTGATGAGCGTCTTGAATTTGTCCGTGTGGCCCTGAAACCAGTTCATCATGTAGCCGCCGTAGCTCGCGCCCGCAGCCGCCATCTTCGTCGGGTCGACGTAGGCCTGCTTCTCCATATGCGCGAGGCACGCCATCAGGTCCTCGTAAACTTTCCCGCCCCAGTCGTGGGAAATCTCGTCGGTAAACTTCTGGCCGAAGCCCGTCGAGCCGCGCGGGTTCGGCAGCGCGACCACGTAGCCCTGCGCTGCCCAGACTTCCGGATTCCAGCGTGTCGACCACGCGTCGAGAAACGCGCTCTGCGGTCCGCCGTGCACCCAAAACACCAGCGGATACTTCTTCCCGGCCGCAAACCCCGGCGGCTTCAGGATAAACATCTGCACCGGCGTGCCGCCCGCACCCGGCACGGTCACACTCTCCGGCGCGGGCAGGGCGAGCTTCGCCACCAGCTCCGCGTTGGTCTTGGTCAGGACCCGCGGATTTTTTCCGGTCAGCTCGGCCGCGCCCACTTCGGGCGGACGATTCATCGCCTGCTGCGTGAACACCACGAGCCCGCCGCGCGTCGCGACACTCGCCTCGCCGGCGCTCCCGCCGTCCGTGATGCGTGCGATGGGATTGCCTCCCACCGCCACGCGCCACAACGCCCGCCGGCCCTGCTCCTGCGCGCCACAGATGAGCACGCCACCACCCTCGGCCCACACAAAATCATCCACCGACCGATCCCACGCCGCCGTGAGGTTGCGGCGCTCACCCGACTTCAGATCGAGCACCCAGAGCGACCACTTGTCCGCCTCGAAACCCGCCCGCGCCTGCGCGCGATACGCGAGATACTTTCCGTCCGGCGAATAGCGGGGAAATCCATCCGCCGCCGCATTGCTCGCCGTGAGATTCTTCCGTTCGCCCGTCGCGAGATTCACCGTCCACACATCGTGGTTCGTGTTCCACGCCTGCTCACGCAGCGGCAGCGGCGGCGCGCTGAACGCGATCTCCTTGCCGTCCGTCGACCACGCAAACTCATCGCCCGCGCTGAAGGTGCTCGAGGTCGGCACCGCATCGTTCTCGCCCGGCGTCACGTCGCGCGGGTCGCCCGCCGCCGAGCCATCGGCGTTCACGCCCACCACAAACACATGCTGGCGCTTGTCCTCCACCCACGAATCCCAGTGGCGGAAGAGCAATTTGTCGGCGATCCGCGCCTTCACCTTGCTCTTGTCCCGCGCCGCCTGCTTGTCGGCATTCAGTTTGTCGGACTCCTTGAACGGCTTCGCGGAAAACTCCGCAAACACGCTCGAGACAAACGCGATCGACTTCCCGTCCGGCGACCACACCGGCTGCGCCGCCCCGGTCGAGAGCGTCGTCAGCTTCCGCGCCTCGCCGCCGCCGACCGGCAGCAGCCAGATCTGCCCCTCGCCATCGCGGGAGGATTCAAACGCGAGCCACTTCCCGTCCGGCGACCACCGCGGATGCGCATCGCGTTTCGGCGAACTCGTCAGCTTCCGCGGCTCACCGCTTCCATCTGCATTCACGAGCCAGATGTCGGCATTGGTGCGGTTCTCGTCCTTCAGGACCTCGGTCACCACATAGGCCACGCGCGTGCCATCCGGCGACAGCTGCGGATCGCCCACGCGCTTCAGGCGAAACAAATCCTCGACCTCGATGGGGCGCGGCGACGTCTGCGCGACGAGCGGGGCGACACCCGCCACACCCAGCAGCGCGACCAGCGCGACCGCATAAACTTTACGGACAGGGGTTGAAGTTATCATGCCCCACCATGGCCTTTCGCCCCGCACCGAGGCCAGCCGTTTTCGGCCGCCTACTTCTTGTCCGCTTCGGCCCGCGCCTTCTCCTCTGCCGCCTGCAGCGCCGCCCCAAACTCCGGTGCGCCGCGGATCTTGTCCCACCACGGATCGAGCGGCATCATCTTCCGCGAGGTGAAAGGCGACTGGTCGATGACCTTGGCCAGATACGGCGCCGTGCGTGCGGCGTCGCCCAGGGCGGCGTAGGCCAGCGCGAGGAGGCGCATCCGTCGCCACGACGGGTTCTCCTTCCAAACCGGCTCGACCGGCTCGATCAGGCGCAGGGCTTCCTCGCGCTGACCGAGCCAGCCCAGCGTGGCGGCGAGTTCCAATCGGTAAACCTCGTCGCCCGGCTCTTCCTTCACCCGCTGCCGCATCACGGCTTCGGCCGCCTGCCAGTCGGCGCGCGCAGTGTTTTCCTTGCCGACGAGACGATGTGCGAGGGCCTGCGACCACGCCTTGGGCCGCAGCATCACGATGGTGTCATCGAAATAGTTGCGCGCCGTCAGCGCCGCCGCGGCTTCGACCTGGTCGGGCCGGCCCTCCACCAGACCCAGCCACATCGCCAGAAAGACCGCCCGATCCTCGGTGCGATCGCCGAGCGGCATTTTTTCCAGCTGATCCAAGATGGCGCGGGCCTCTGGCAAGTCTCCGCGCCAGCCACTGATCAACGCCGCCTTGAGCACGAGAGCGGAGGCGAAGGGCTGGAGGCTGAGGGCCACGTCCAGTTCCTCCAGAGAGCCAGCGAGCAACGCGGGTGAGCTCCCTCCCGGTCCGTAGCTCGCGAGGCTCGTGGCCAGATCATAGCGCAGGAGCGGGTCGCGCGGCGCGTGCACGACGAGCGCCCGCAAAACCGTCCGCGCCTCGTCGTCCTGGCCTTGGGCGCTCAACGTAAAGCCCAGTTGGCGTCCGAGCCGCACGTGACCCGGATTGGCCGCGATGGCGCGGCGGAGCAGCGCGATCGATTGGTCGAACGCCCCTTGGCGCCGCAGCATAATGGCCAGCGCCAGCGACGCCTCGGGTTCGTTGGGCGCGAGCGCCAGCGCGCGGTTGGCGAAGGTCTGCGTGTCCTGCCGGCGCTTCTCACTCCCGTCCCAGTTACGGAAGATCCACGCGGATTGCAGGCCCGCGCGCACGCCCCAAGCCGCCGCGGATTCCGGCTCCAGCTCGGTGGCACGACGCGCGAGTTCCTCCGCGGCGGGCAGCTCGTCGCGCAAGAATCCCACCTTCGAAATAGTGGCCAGTGCGCGCGCCGTGAGTTGTCCGGCTTCGCTCAACGGCTTGCCGGGCGCGGCCGCCTGGGCCTCGGTCGGCGGCTCCACGCCCAACGCCTGAAACCGCGCGTCCCCGCGCAACTTGTCCCACAGCGGATCCAGACGCAGCAGCGCGGGCGTCAGCGGCCAGCGTCCCGACGGCGGGGCGCTGAGTTCGCGGGCCAGCAGCGGCACGGCCTCCTCCGCCCGGCCCAGGGCCGCATAAATGCGCGCCGGCGAAAACGCCCAGTCCACCAGCCGGCCGCTCGTGAGTTGCTCGTAGATTTTCACCTCCCGGAGCGCCGCGTCGGCCTGTCCCGTCCAGGCAAGCAACTCCCCGAGCCGCAGATGCAGGTCGGGATTATTGGGCGCCTCCTCGAGTCGTTTCCGCAGGAGCGCGATGCCGGATTCCCATGCGACGCGCGCCGCCTCCGGCCGGTTCGCCTGCGTCTCGCAGAGCCCGACCAACAGCGCCTTCGGTCCGGCATACCACGCGTCGTCGACATAGTCGGCCGGGAGCCGGCGCAGTGCCGCCAAGCCTTCCTCCGGCGAGCGCTTCATCTGCGCGGCCAGCACGGTTACGACTACGGTTCGCGGCTCCGCTCGCACCTCGCTCGGGGCCGCCGCCAGCACGCGCAGCGCCGCCTCCGGCTGGCCGCGCCACGTGAGCTCCACCATCGCCTGCCCGGTTACCGAGTTGGTGGTCGGCAAAGCGGCCACCGACTGGCGGACATAGCGTTCCGCGTCGGCAAATTTCCGCTGGTAAAAACTCACGAGAAACTGGTCGTAGCGCGCCAGCGGCATCACATCCGGCGAAGCGGCCGCCTGTTCATAGAACGCCATCGCCTCGTCCAACCGATTCTGCACGCGATAGAGGGAGCCGAGGTTGAGCGTCAGCCGGCCGTCGTTTGGCGCGAGCGTCAGCGCCCGGCGCAGCGCCGCCTCGGCCCGCGCTGCATCCCCGCGCCGATTGGCCCGCGCGACGGCGAGCAGGGTCTCCACCGAATCCGGCGCGAGCTTCGCCGCCCGCTCCGCCTGACTGCGCGCCGGCTCGCGCCGGGCGTCCGTATTATCGAACGCGCGCGACATATACATGCTGTTGAGCCGCGATGAAATCGCCCAGATCTCGCCGTCATTCTGCTCCAGCTCGAGCGCCCGCTTCAAGAGTCCCTCCGCCGCCGCATAGTCGTCCGCCGTGGAGTCGAGCTTATCGAGCAAGACGCGCGCCTTCTCCGCGAGCTGCCGGGCCGGCGACATCTGCGCCACCGCCCCGGCCGGGGCTGGCGGTGGCTGGGGGACAACTGGCTTCGCCTCGGCCCGGTGCGGCGGCGACCACACGGGGCGCAGCGCATAAACCAGCCCGATCAGCAACCCGCCGACCATGGCGATATTCCCGATCCAGGAAGAACTCCGCTTCGCCGTAGCACGGGCTTTCCAGCCCGGGTCATCCGCACTCACGGGCTGGAAAGCCCGTGCCACTTCTGAGCCGCCCAGCAATTTCCCCACGCGCACCGCGAGCGTCTCGGGCGTGTCCTTCACGCTCAGCCGCGTCCACTGCACTTCCCGAAACCGATCCGGCACCCGCGCCGCCGCATCGCTCGTGTCGTCGATCACCACGGGAAACAGAAACGGCGCATCGTCCGCCATCAGGTGCGAGCGATCCACCGCGAGTTTCCATTCCAACCGGAAATACCCCTCGGCGCGCGCATTGGTGTTCGCCGAAATCACCGGCACGAACAGCGCACACTCCTTGATCTGCCGCCGGATTTTCTGATCCCACGCATCGCCGCCCACGAGTTCGTCCTTGTCGAACCACACCTCCACCCCGCTCGCCCGCAGCGCCTCCGCGATGCGCTCCACCGCCACGGCGTCTTGCGACGCGTAGCTCAGGAAGACGGCTTTGTTTTCGGCGGCACTCATTTCGTCGCAGTGACTGTCGGGTAGAGCGCGAGGATCTCAGGATCGGCCAGGAAAGGTTTCATGCGCGGATCCGTGCGGAAATGCACCCGCAGCGCTTCGCGGCCAAACGCGCCGTTGGTCCCTTCCCGCAGCAAGGTGAGCGCCAGCGGACGATCGTCCAACAGCAGGGCCGCTACGCTCGGATTGAAAAACCAGCCGGCGACGGGCGAGAGCACGATCGGGCGCGGCATGATTTCCACGAAAGCGCGATTGAGCGCCCGGGCTTCGTCCCGTCGGCCGAGTCCGCGCAGCACCCAGATCTCCGCCCGTCGCACCCAGTGATCCGTCGGCATGGCGATTTTCTGGCGCTGCACCTCGACCAGCGCGGCCTCGTATTGCACACGGGCGAGCGCGGGTTTGCCTTGGAGTTCGAGCAGCGTCGCGTGGAGCAGCGCCGCCGGTCCGCCATATTCGGCGACATCGAGAAACCACGGCTCGGTGTAACTGCGCAGCGCCGCGAAGCCATAGTCGTAATCGCCGCTCAACGCCGCGTAGAGGAAGCGGCTGAATACCGTGCGCTCCTGCCCGCTCACCCGTGCCGGGACCTTGTCGAGCCAGGTTCGCATGCCGGGCAGATCGCTGTGCAGGGCGAGCATCGCGCGGGCTTTCCACACCGTGGCGTTGGCGACGGGGGCGAGCGCGAGCGTGGCATCGATCTCCCGCTCAAAGTCCGCCCAACGGCCCAAGTTGCGGTAGCGGATGGAAAGGTCGTAATGGGTCAACGCGTCGGCCGGAAAGCGGCGCACGTTTTCCTCGGCCAACGCGAGGCCCGCGGCGGAGTCGGTCAAGGTGAGGGCGGCTAGCCGCCAGTAGCGGGGCTGGCCGGGATCAAGGGCACAGGCTTTCTTGGTGAGCACCTCCGCCCGGACGAAATCGACGCCGCGGGCCCCGAGGTAGTTGGCGAGGGCAAAGAGCGCCTCGGGTTCGTCGGGCGCGAGTTGCACGGCCCGCTCGGAATATTGCCCGGCCAACGCCGCCCGGGCGTCGCGGCGATCAAAGCCGCGCAGGAGATATTGGCTTTGGATGCGGGCCATCACGGTCACGTTCTCGGGATCGGCCGGGTTAAGGTCGAGTTCCCGTTTGGTGATTTCCTCGGCGAGGACGAAGTCGTCACGAATCGTCTCGAGCCCGTCGATGAGAGCGATGGCGCGCTTGAGCTCGGCTTTCTTCGGCCAGTCGCGGGTAGACAGCGCGATTTTGGCCGACCGGGTGGAATCGGGCGCGTCGAGCAGGGCGCGGATTTGCGGGTCGGTGCGGTAGGCGGCCAACCGTGGATCGAGCCCGAGCGCGACGCGGAGGATGCGACGCCCCTCCTGAAATTCGACCGCCTCCCGCATGAGATCGTAGGCTTTGGCGCGCTCGCCGAGCATGAGATTGAGCGCGACCGGATTGAACCACCAGCCCTGCCCAAGATACATTTGGAACGGCCGCTGATACTCGGGAAATATCACGGCATTGCGCGTGCGGGCCTCTTCCACCCGCCCGAGCCGGGCGAGCAGCCACGCCTCCAGCCACATGGAGCGGAAGCCCACGTTGTTTACGGCGGCGTGCTGCGCGTATTCCTTGTGCGCGGCGTCGAAAGCGCGGCGCGCGAGCTCAGCCTTGCCCTGCAGCAGCAGCAATTCGCCTTCGAGCAGCGCCTTCGGCCCCGTGAACTCGAAATCCACCATCCAGGGCTCCGGCTTCGACCGCAAGGCGCGCAACCCGAGTTCGTAGTCGCCACCGGCGAGCGCGTAGACGAACTCACTGAACACAGCGCGGTCCGTGGCGCGGTAGCGCTCGGGCAGTTGGTCGAGCAGCTTCCGCACGACCGCCGTCTCGCCCCGGACAGTGAGTGCGAGGCGGGCTTTGGCGATGATCGCATTGGCCACGGGCCCGTGCTTGATCGCCAGGTCCAGGTAGCGATCGGTCTCTTCCAAGTTGGCAGCGTCCCGGAAGTGGCGGGCAGCCTCGTATTGCGCCAGTCCGTCCGTCGGAAAGCGGTCCGCCGTGCGCTTGGTGCTAGCGAGCACCTCCGCCGGCGGCACGGCCGGATCGTTGGCGAGCACGTTGTCGAGCATCCGGTAAAAGCGAGGCTCGGCGGGGCGCGCCGCGATGGCCGCGCGGAACAGTTTCGCCGCGCGGGGCAACTCGACCCCGCGCGTGTAGAGGTAGGTGCCCATGGCCGCCTGCGCCTCCACGTCGTCGGGCGCGAGGGCGACGGCGCGCTCGCTCACCTGTTTCGCCAGAGCAAAGCGGGCCTCGCTGCGGTCAAACCCGCGCAAGAGCAAATAGGTCTGCACCCGCGCCAGCATCACGGTCGCCGCCACATCGGTGGGCCGCTGGGCGAGAATGCCTTTGCACAACTCCTCGGCGAGCATGACGTCCGCCACGATGGCGTCCGGCGCCGTCATCAATTGCTCCGCGCGCACCAAATCTTTGTCCGCCGGAGCGACCACCGGAGCGACTGGCGCCACCGGCGCCACGACCGCCGGCCGGGGCGAGGACTCGACCGGCCCACGCCGCAGCCAGAAGAATCCACCCACCACGAGTGCGCCCGCCATGATCACCCCTGCGACTCCCCACCCCGCCGGGACGCGTCGGTCCTGCCCTGAAGTGGCACGGGCGGTCCAGCCCCGGCTCGGGGCCGGAGACACGGG